>NZ_JASJVL010000016.1:0-127413 GCF_035019745.1 Pseudomonas sp. 10S5 | reverse complement strand
GATCTCCAGCGAGTCGGAGGTTGAGGGGCAGGTTTTTGAAAAATTCCGAAAAGCATCCTCTGAAGAATGTTTCCCATTAATGAAAAGATTTCTTTCCACGTAGGAACGGACTGATTCTTCCGGCTGAATCGCTAGGATCATATTGGGCTTTCAAACCTTGATACGTGCCCGAAGCGAGGAGGCACGTTGAGGAGAGCTGTCGCTGGCAAACCGACCCGAGGAAAGGAAGCCGCCAGCGACAGTTTTTATTTAGTTGCGACAGTTTTTATTTCGTAAGACCACACAGCCCCAAATGTGGACAACTCACTCCACCGTCACCGATTTCGCCAAGTTACGCGGTTGGTCCACGTCCGTGCCCTTAAGTACCGCGACGTAATACGACAACAACTGCAGGGGGACGGTGTAGAGAATAGGCGCCAGGGTGTCGATGATGTGCGGCATGGCGATGACGTGTGTGCCTTCGCCGTTGGTCATGCCGGCATGTTCGTCAGCGAAGACGATCAATTCGCCGCCGCGGGCGCGGACTTCTTGCAAGTTGGATTTGAGCTTTTCCAACAGCTCGTTGTTCGGCGCCACGGTGACGACGGGCATGTCGCTGTCGACCAAGGCCAACGGACCGTGTTTGAGTTCACCGGCTGGATAGGCTTCTGCGTGGATATAGGAAATCTCTTTGAGCTTGAGCGATCCTTCCATGGCAACCGGGTACATGGCGCCACGCCCTAAAAACAGGGTGTGATGCTTCTCGGCAAACAGCTCGGCGACTTTTTCGACGGTGCTGTCCATGGCCAACGCTTCGCCCAGACGGATAGGAAGGCGACGGAGTTCTTCAACCAATTCTGCTTCAACGCCTTCTTCCAGCGTGCCTTTTACTTGCCCCAAGGCCAGGGTCAGCAGTAGCAAAGCAACCAGCTGGGTGGTAAAGGCTTTGGTGGAGGCGACGCCTATTTCCGGGCCGGCCTGGGTCAGGAGCGTCAAGTCCGACTCACGCACCAGCGAGCTGATGCTGACGTTGCAGATAGCCAGGCTGGCGAGGAAACCCAGTTCTTTTGCGTTGCGCAAAGCGGCGAGGGTGTCAGCGGTCTCGCCCGATTGTGAGATCGAGACAAATAACGTGTCGGGCTGCACAACGACCTTGCGGTAACGGAACTCGCTGGCAACTTCGACCTGACACGGGATCCCGGCCAAAGCTTCCAACCAGTATCGGGCCACCATGCCTGCGTGGTAACTGGTACCGCACGCTACGATCTGCACGTTACGCACCTTGGCAAACAGTTCGGCTGCCTGTGGTCCAAATGCTTGAACCAACACTTGGTGTTGACCCAAACGTCCTTCAAGTGTGCGCTGCACTACTTTCGGTTGTTCGTGGATTTCCTTGAGCATGAAATGGCGGAACTTACCTTTGTCGGCCGCTTCCGCGCCCTCATGGTATTGGACGACTTCACGCTCGACCGGCAAACCAGCAACCGTCCAGATCTGCACGCTGTCGCGACGAATCTCAGCGATATCGCCTTCTTCCAGGTACACGAAACGGTCAGTAACTTGCCGCAGCGCGAGTTGGTCCGACGCGAGGAAGTTTTCACCCAGGCCCAGGCCGATGACCAAAGGACTGCCACTGCGGGCAGCAAGCAAACGATCTGGCTGCTTGGCGCTGATCACAGCCAAACCATAAGCGCCGTGCAGCTCTTTGACGGCGGCCTTCAACGCAATGGTCAAATCACCTGAGTCTTTAAATTTGTGATGCAGGAGGTGGACGATGACTTCGGTGTCGGTGTCCGAGGTAAAGACGTATCCCAGGCCTTCGAGACGGTCCCGAAGTTCTTCATGGTTTTCGATGATGCCGTTGTGCACGACCGCCAGTTCATCCGCAGAAAGGTGCGGGTGAGCATTACGCTCGCACGGCGCGCCATGGGTTGCCCAACGGGTATGAGCAATGCCTAGACGGCCAATCAACGGTTCGCCAGCGAGCGCTTGCTCTAGCTCAGCAACCTTGCCCGGCCGACGGCAGCGTTCAAGCTTGCCCGCGTTGGTAAAAAGCGCCACGCCAGCGCTGTCGTAGCCACGGTATTCCAGGCGCTTGAGGCCTTCGAGCAAAATGGTTGTGATATTACGCTCAGCAACAGCGCCGACAATTCCACACATGGTTCTCTCCTAGCAAACAGCAGCACAAATAAGGGTTATGCCGCGGGCTTGAATCTGTTCACGTGCCTCAGTGGGCAAGCGATCATCGGTAATTAGGGTGTGGATACTGCTCCACGGCAGTTCCAGATTGGGAATTTTTCGACCAGCTTTATCTGCTTCAACCATCACCACGACTTCACGAGCAACTTCAGCCATAACCTGGCTTAAGCCCAGCAGTTCGTTGAATGTTGTCGTGCCGCGATTCAAATCAATGCCATCAGCACCAATGAATAACTGATCAAAATCGTAGGAGCGAAGCACCTTTTCGGCGACCCGTCCTTGGAACGATTCGGAATGTGGATCCCATGTGCCGCCAGTCATCAGCAGCACCGGCTCGCGCTCAAGTTCAGTCAGCGCGGTGGCAACCTGCAGCGAATTGGTCATCACCACCAACCCGGGCAGGCTGCCCAACTCAGAAATCAACGTAGCGGTCGTGCTGCCACTGTCCACAATAATGCGTGCGTGCTCTCGAATCCTTGCAACAGCGGCTCGTGCAATGGCTAGCTTGTACTTTGAGACTGGCTGGCAGCTATCTGCCATTAACTCGTGCGGCAGCGCAATCGCGCCGCCGTAGCGACGCAGCAGCAATCCATCGCCTTCAAGCGCTGCGAGGTCTTTACGAATAGTCACTTCC
Organism: Pseudomonas sp. 10S5; assembly: GCF_035019745.1. NCBI lineage: Bacteria > Pseudomonadati > Pseudomonadota > Gammaproteobacteria > Pseudomonadales > Pseudomonadaceae > Pseudomonas > Pseudomonas sp. 10S5. Next base: position 124,601 of record NZ_JASJVL010000016.1, on the reverse strand, counting down.
GAGGTATCAAAGCGTTTTGCCATATCGTCGACACTCACGTCGCCCTGCTCATTGAGCAAGGCAAGCAGATTGTGGCGACGTTGTGGTGTATTGCGTTTCGACATGGGGAGATAAATTTCGCTTCGAAAGATAACGAAGGCAATCAAAACCCATTAGCGAAAATTCGTCAAGCTAATGTCTGCCTGTTGTCGATTTTTCCCCAATAGATCGTGGCAATGATTCGTCTGTGGATAACTTCAGTCTTTTTTGATTTTTGCCGGCCGCTTCCATCCTTCGATGTTGCGCTGACGGGCGCGTCCAATGGCTAAATGGTCGGCGGGGACGTTTTGAGTGAGGGTAGATCCAGCAGCCGTAGTGGCACCCGAATAGATATCCACAGGCGCCACCAACGAATTATTGGAACCGATAAATACGTCTTCACCAATGATGGTTTTGTGTTTGTTCACCCCGTCGTAGTTACAGGTAATGGTGCCGGCCCCAATATTGGTCCGCGCACCCACCTCTGCATCGCCCAGGTAGGTCAAATGGCCCACTTTAGCGCCTTCTCCGAGGTGGGCGTTTTTCAATTCAACAAAGTTACCCACATGCGCCAGCGCCTCTAGGACGCTGCCTGGGCGAAGTCGAGCAAAAGGACCTACATCGCTTCCCTCGCCCAGCACCGCACCGTCAATATGACTGTTGGCTTTAACAACTGAGCCCTTGCGCAACGTACTGTTTTTTATGATGCAATTGGGACCAATGATGACGTTATCTTCGATGATCACTCGGCCCTCAAGGACCACATTGACGTCAATCAGTACATCGCGGCCAGCGCTTACTTCGCCGCGTACATCGAAACGCGCCGGGTCTCTCAGGGTGACACCCAACGCCATTAAACGGCGGGCTTCACGTATCTGATAGTGACGCTCCAGTTCGGCAAGTTGCTTGCGGTCATTGGCGCCCTGAACCTCCATGGCATCCAGCGGCTGCTCGGTGGCGACCACCAGCCCATCCTGCACTGCCAAGGCGATTACGTCAGTCAGGTAATACTCGCCCTGAGCGTTGTTGTTGGACAACCTACCCAGCCAGTCCGCCAACCGCTTGCCAGGCACAGCGAGAATACCGGTGTTGCCTTCGGTAATCGCTTTCTGCGCCTCGGTCGCATCCTTGTGCTCCACAATGGCAGCGACTCGATGCTGTTCATCTCGCACGATCCGGCCATAACCTGTGGCGTCAGCAAGCGTCACCGTCAGTAGACTCAATTGTTCGGTGGTGACGTTCTTCAACAGGCGCCGCAGCGTGTCCACCTCAATCAACGGCACGTCGCCGTAAAGAATGAGCACGTTATCAGCGGTTAACTCAGGCAGCGCTTGGGCTACCGCGTGGCCAGTGCCAAGCTGCTTGTCTTGCAAGACGAAATTAAGGTCATCTGCCGATAAACGCTCGCGAACCAGTTCGGCACCATGACCAATCACCACGTGGATACGCTGTGGATTAAGTTGGCGCGCGCTGTGGATAACATGCCCGAGCATAGAGTCACCCGCCACCGGAAGCAGAACCTTGGGCAAGGCCGAACACATACGTGTGCCTTGGCCCGCAGCGAGAATAACGATATCAAGTGACATAGCTGTCTACCAATCCTAGGCGGTCAGCGAGGGCGACCGGTGGTGAATTTTAAAAAAGAAAAAAGGGTAGCCGAGGCTACCCTTTTTCTCAATCACGTAAAAAACGGATGGGGTTAACCACCATATTTTTTACGAATTTGCTGAACGGTGCGCAGCTGAGCTGTCGCCTCCGCCAGACGTGCGGTCGCAGAGCCGTAATCGAAATCTGCACCTCTTTCATTTAGCGCCTTCTCAGCCGCTTTTACAGCGTTCTGAGCAGAGGCTTCATCTAGGTCGGCAGCACGTTGCACAGTGTCGGCAAGAACCTTGACCATGTTTGGCTGCACTTCGAGGAAACCGCCCGAGATGTAAAACACCTCGGCTTCCCCGCCCAGCTTGATCAAGCGGATCGGACCTGGCTTCAGATCAGTGATCAGCGGCGCGTGGCCTGGAGCGATACCGATATCACCCAGGTTGCCGTGCGCAATCACCATCTCGACCAGACCGGAGAAAATTTCTCCTTCCGCGCTGACGATATCGCAATGGACTGTCATAGCCATTTGCTTGCCTCAACCTAATTAGCACCCGTTTTACCGGGCACCGGGATTACAGTTTTTTGGCTTTCTCGATCGCTTCTTCGATGCCGCCGACCATGTAGAACGCTTGTTCTGGCAAGTGGTCGTAGTCACCGTTGAGGATGCCTTTGAAGCCAGTAATGGTGTCTTTCAGGGAAACGTATTTACCCGAGGCACCCGTAAAGACTTCAGCCACGAAGAACGGCTGCGACAAGAAACGCTGGATTTTACGTGCGCGGGATACCAACTGCTTGTCAGTTTCTGACAGCTCGTCCATACCCAGAATCGCAATAATATCCTTCAATTCTTTATAACGCTGCAGCACGTACTGTACGCCGCGAGCGGTGTCGTAGTGATCCTGACCTACAACATCCGGATCCAGTTGGCGCGAAGTCGAATCCAGCGGATCAACCGCCGGGTAGATACCCAGCGAAGCGATGTCACGGGACAGTACGACGGTAGCGTCCAAGTGGGCAAACGTGGTCGCAGGCGACGGGTCGGTCAAGTCATCCGCAGGTACGTAGACAGCTTGAATCGAGGTAATCGAACCGGCTTTGGTCGAAGTGATGCGCTCTTGCAGAGTACCCATCTCTTCAGCCAGGGTAGGTTGGTAACCTACTGCAGATGGCATACGCCCCAGCAGTGCGGATACTTCAGTACCGGCCAGTGTGTAACGATAGATGTTGTCGACGAACAGCAGAACGTCGTTACCTTCGTCACGGAATTTCTCGGCCATGGTCAGGCCAGTCAGTGCTACACGCAGACGGTTACCCGGCGGCTCGTTCATCTGACCGTAAACCAATGCCACTTTGTCGAGAACGTTGGAGTCCTTCATCTCGTGGTAGAAGTCGTTACCCTCACGGGTACGCTCACCCACACCGGCGAACACGGAATAACCGCTATGCTCGATGGCGATGTTACGGATCAGTTCCATCATGTTTACGGTTTTGCCTACACCGGCACCACCGAACAGACCGACTTTACCGCCTTTTGCGAACGGGCATACCAGGTCGATAACCTTGATGCCGGTTTCTAACAGGTCGTTACCGCCTGCCTGTTCAGCGAAAGTAGGCGCAGGACGGTGAATGCCCCAACGCTCTTCGGTTTCGATCGGGCCACATTCGTCGATCGGGTTACCCAGAACATCCATGATCCGGCCCAAGGTCGCTTTACCGACCGGTACGGAGATGGCTGCGCCAGAGTCCGTGACTTCCAGACCGCGCTTCAAGCCCTCGGTGGAGCCCATCGCAATAGTACGGACCACGCCGTCGCCCAGCTGCTGCTGAACTTCCAGGGTGGTCCCGGCCGCGCTTTTTACCAACAGCGCGTTGTAGATACTCGGTACGTTTTCGCGTGGAAATTCCACGTCGATCACGGCGCCGATGATTTGAACGATACGTCCGCTACTCATTAGCTGGATCCTCTGAATATTTGAACCGTTAAACCGCGGCAGCGCCGCCGACGATTTCCGAGATCTCTTGGGTGATCGCAGCCTGACGCGCCTTGTTGTAGATCAGTTGTAAATCGCTGATCAAATCACCGGCGTTATCAGTAGCGTTCTTCATTGCGATCATCCGCGCGGCTTGTTCAGCTGCGTTGTTCTCGACCACCGCTTGGTAGACCTGTGACTCAACGTAGCGAACCATCAAGCCGTCAAGCAGCTCTTTGGCGTCCGGTTCGTAAAGATAGTCCCAGTGGTGCTTGAGTTCTTTATCCGGGGTCGCAACCAGCGGAATCAACTGTTCCACCTGAGGCTGCTGCGTCATGGTGTTGATGAACTTGTTGGACACCACGGACAGACGATCGATACGACCGTCCAAATAGGCATCCAGCATCACCTTGACGCTACCAATCAAGTCATTGATCGATGGCTCTTCGCCCAGATGGCTGATCGCAGCGACGACATTACCGCCAAAAACGCGAAAAAAGGTCGCGCCTTTGCTGCCGATCACACACAGATCGATCTCTACGCCGTCTTCACGGTTTACCGCCATGTCCTTGACCAAAGCCTTGAACAGGTTGGTATTCAAGCCGCCGCACAAACCTCGGTCACTGCTCACAACGACATAACCGACACGCTTTACTTCGCGATCAATCATGAACGGGTGGCGGTATTCCGGGTTGGCGTTGGCCAGATGTCCGATTACCTGGCGGATGCGCTCCGCGTAAGGACGGCTAGCCGACATACGCATTTGAGCCTTGCGCATTTTGCTAACCGCCACTTTTTCCATGGCGCTGGTGATCTTTTGCGTGCTTTTGATGCTCGCAATCTTACTGCGAATCTCTTTTGCGCCTGCCATGTAACACCTATCAGGTTAGCAAGCGGGAGCCTCTCGGCCCCCGCTGCGGCTTACCAGGTTTGGGTGGCCTTGAACTTTTCGATACCGGCTTTAAGGCCTGCATCGATTTCGTCATTGAAGTCACCCTTCACGTTGATCTTCGCCATCAATTCGGCGTGATCGCGGTTGAAGTAAGCAATCAGAGCCTGCTCGAAGCTGCCGATTTTTGGAATCTCGACGTCCACCAGGAAGCCACGTTCAGCGGCATACAGGGACAACGACATATCAGCGATAGACATCGGCGCATATTGCTTTTGCTTCATCAGCTCGGTAACGCGCTGACCATGCTCAAGCTGCTTGCGAGTGGCTTCGTCCAGGTCAGAAGCGAACTGGGCGAATGCCGCCAATTCACGGTACTGAGCCAGAGCGGTACGGATACCACCGGAAAGCTTCTTGACGATCTTGGTCTGAGCAGCACCACCCACACGGGATACGGAAACACCGGCGTTCACAGCTGGACGGATGCCAGAGTTGAACATCGCCGATTCCAGGAAAATCTGACCGTCGGTGATGGAAATCACGTTGGTCGGAACGAACGCGGAAACGTCGCCAGCCTGAGTTTCGATGATTGGCAGAGCGGTCAACGAACCAGTCTTGCCAGTCACAGCACCGTTGGTGAACTTCTCTACATACGCTTCGGAAACACGCGATGCGCGCTCCAGAAGACGGGAGTGGAGATAGAACACATCGCCTGGGTAGGCTTCACGGCCTGGCGGACGGCGCAGCAGCAGGGAAATCTGGCGGTAAGCCACTGCTTGCTTGGACAGATCGTCATAAACGATCAGCGCGTCTTCGCCGCGGTCGCGGAAATATTCGCCCATGGTGCAACCGGAGTACGGAGCAAGGAACTGCAACGCAGCCGATTCGGAAGCACTGGCAGCAACGACGATGGTGTTAGCCAACGCGCCGTTTTCTTCGAGTTTGCGAACCACGTTAGCGATGGTCGATTGTTTCTGACCAATTGCTACGTAGACGCAGAAGATGCCGCTGTTTTTCTGATTGATGATCGCGTCGATCGCCAGAGCGGTTTTACCGATCTGACGGTCACCAATGATCAGCTCGCGCTGACCACGGCCGACAGGGATCATGGCATCGACAGCCTTGTAGCCAGTCTGTACAGGCTGGTCTACCGACTTACGCCAGATCACGCCGGGTGCAACCTTCTCGACAGCGTCGGTAAGGACGTTGTTCAGAGGGCCTTTGCCGTCAACTGGGTTACCCAATGCATCGACTACACGACCCAGCAATTCCGGACCAACCGGAACTTCGAGGATGCGGCCAGTGCACTTGGCGCTCATGCCTTCAGCCAGCATCTGGTAAGCGCCCAATACAACGGCACCCACAGAGTCTTGCTCAAGGTTCAACGCCATACCAAAGACGCCGCCCGGAAACTCGATCATTTCGCCGTACATAACGTCGGCCAGACCGTGAATCCGCACGATGCCGTCAGATACGCTGACGACTGTGCCTTCGTTACGGGCTTGGGAGGTTACATCGAGCTTGTCGATGCGACCCTTGATAATTTCACTTATTTCGGAAGGATTGAGTTGCTGCATTGCTCTGCTGCCCCTTCAAACTCAAGATTTCAATGCTTCGGCCAGTTGCGCGAGTTTGCCACGAACTGAGCCATCGATAACCAGGTCGCCGGCGCGGATGATGACACCACCTATTAGAGAGGCATCCTCCGCAGCATGCAGGCGCACTTCCCGGCCGAGCCGTGCACTGAGAACCTTGGCGAGTTTGTCTTGCTGTTCTTCGTTCAATGCAAAAGCACTGGTGACATCCACATCGACCGATTTTTCCTGCTCGGCCTTGTACAGGTCAAACAGTTCGGCGATCTCCGGTAGAAGCAGGAGACGGTCGTTTTCAGCAACGACGTGGATGAAATTCTGTGCCTTGACATCAAACTTGTCGCCACACACTTCAATAAAAGTGGTGGCCTTGTCTGCGCTCGTCAGTCGCGGTGCCGTGAGCATCCGCTGCATTGTGTCGTTTTGCGACACAGCTGCAGCCAGGCCAAGCATGGCTGACCAATTGGCCAGTTGCTGGTGGGCCTGTGCATGCTCGAAGGCTGCCTTAGCGTAAGGTCGGGCCAACGTGGTCAGTTCTGCCATGATCGCCCTCGCTTAAATTTCAGCAGCCAGTTTATTAACCAGCTCCGCGTGCGCGTTTTGATCGATTGTGGCACCCAGGATCTTTTCAGCACCGTTGACCGCCAGGCTACCCAATTGGGCGCGTAGCGCGTCTTTGACGCCGTTCAGCTCCAGTTCGATCTCGGTCCGAGCCTGAGCCTTCACACGGTCAGCTTCGATAACAGCCTGTTCACGGGCTTCTTCGACAATCTGAGTACCGCGTTTCTTGGCTTGCTCAATGATTTCTGCTGCTTGAGCCTTCGCTTCACGCAGTTGATGACCCACTTTATCTTGGGCCAACTCCAGGTCGCGAGTTGCTCGTGTAGCAGCGTCCAGCCCATCCGCGATCTTCTTCTGACGTTCGTGCAAAGCAGCGATGACCGGAGGCCACACGAACTTCATGCAAAACAGTACAAAAATGAAGAACGCAACGGACTGACCAATCAGGGTTGCATTAATGTTCACGCCAACACCTCGCTCGTTCGTTGTCCATCACACCAATCCACTCGAAAATTCGAGAGATTAGCCAGCGAGTTGACCAACGAAGGGGTTCGCAAAGGTGAAGAACAGAGCGATACCAACACCGATCATGGTCACGGCATCGAGCAAACCAGCAACGATGAACATTTTGACCTGAAGCATCGGGACCATTTCTGGCTGACGCGCTGCGCCTTCCAGGAACTTGCCGCCCAGCAGGCCAAAACCAATTGCGGTACCCAGTGCGCCCAGGCCGATCAACAGTGCAACAGCGATAGCAGTTAGACCAACTACAGTTTCCATCTTTCCTCCCGACTTTTACGTCGTATTGGTTAGGTTTTTTAGATTTAAAGCGGTAAAACAAAATTGTTCACATCAGCCCTTGCGGGCACCCTGCCGCCGAAACGGAGGGTCATCAAGTCGCTCTAGCGAGCCTTAATGGTTTTCTTCGTGAGCCATCGACAAATAGACAATGGTAAGCATCATGAAGATGAACGCTTGCAGGGTGATGATCAGGATGTGGAATACAGCCCACGCCCATTGCAGCACGATGCCCAGACCACTCAGCCAGAGCAAGCCACTGCCAAACATGACAGCGATCAGGATGAACACCAGCTCGCCGGCATACATGTTGCCAAACAGACGCAGTGCCAACGAAATAGGCTTGGCAATCAACGTCACGAATTCAAGCAGGAAGTTCACCGGAATTAATAACGCTTGTAGAAAGATGTTTTTGCTACCAAAAGGGTGCAGGGTCATTTCGCCGATGAAGCCGCCGATGCCCTTGACCTTGATGCTGTAGAAAATAATCAACGCAAATACCGAAAGGGCCATGCCCAAGGTAGCGTTAGGATCAGTTGTCGATACGGCGCGGAATGGGACATGAGAGTCGCCAGTGACAAACATCGCCAAGTGCGGGATCCAGTCGACCGGTAACAGGTCAACTGCGTTCATCAGGAACACCCAGACAAAAATAGTGAGCGCCAACGGTGCGATGACCGGACTCCGTCCGTGAAAACTGTCTTTTACGCTGCCATCGACGAACTCGATCAAAATCTCGACGAAGTTCTGTAAAGCGCCCGGCTGGCCGGAGGTTGCCTTTCTGGCTGCCATGCGGAAGATCAGAATAAAGATCAACCCCAGTGCGACCGACCAGCCGAGAGTATCGACGTGGAAAGCCCAGAAACCCATTTCCTTGGCTTGCGCCGCGTCATGAGCAAAACCCCAACCACTGGTTGGCAAATGACCAAAGGTCAAATTTTGCAGGTGATGCTGGATATATGCCGAAGCTGTTTGCTCTGATGCCATGGTTGCCTCAAACGCCCTAAGGTCTCGAAAGTCTTGTTCTCATAAGCAGGGGCGAGAACCAGTTGACCAATTGGATCAACATGAACACCCCAAATACCGCCAGCGGAGCCAGTGGTTTTACCCCTGCAAAGGTCAGCGCAAAAAGCACTGCCGTAAAAATAAGTTTGCCTGCCTCGCCAGCGTAAAAAGACCGGACAATGGCTTGCGCTGCTCTGGCACCTGTAAACCGGAAAGCCTTGTGAGCAAAGTACAAATTGGGCAGCCAAGCTATCAGACCTCCGCAAAGACCTGAGTACCCGGCAACGACACCGTGCCACTGCCATAACGTCAACGCTGCCAACAGCAGTACTGCACACTGGGCCAGTAGTACCGGAAAAACCGCCAGGCGATGGAACGGCAGGCGTTTCTGCGTGCGGTTTTCCATCATAACTACCCCTGGAATGTCGGCCGCCAAGATCAGTAACTGGCATAATTTGTGCCGACAAAATGCGCGCAGAGTATAGGGGCGGATTACCCCCTATTCAACTGCCATGTAGTGATTTCCGACTACTCGCTACAACTCATCTGTTTCAGCGAATGTGCGCAAGTACGCCCTGTAGCTCATCCAACGAGTTATAGCGAATAACCAGTTGCCCTTTACCCTTCTGACCATGGCGAATCTGCACCGCAGAGCCTAAACGCTCTGCCAGACGCTGTTCGAGGCGACTGATGTCCGGATCGTTTTTTGCGGGTTCGGCAGCAGCTGGCTTGCCACTCAACCATTGTCGAACCAGCGCCTCGGTTTGGCGTACTGTCAGACCGCGTGCGACAACATGTCGCGCCCCTTCAACTTGCCGTTCTTCGGGCAATCCGAGCAATGCACGTGCATGACCCATTTCTAGATCACCATGGGAAAGCATGGTTTTGATGACTTCTGGCAATGCGATCAAGCGTAGCAGGTTCGCAACGGTTACCCGGGACTTGCCCACAGCATCGGCCACTTGTTGCTGAGTGAGCTGAAATTCTTGTTGAAGACGCTGCAGCGCGACGGCTTCTTCTATCGGATTCAAGTCTTCGCGCTGGATGTTCTCGATCAACGCCATGGCAATAGCGGTTTCATCGGACACATCACGAACCATGGCCGGGATTGTCTCCAAGCCCGCTTGCTGGCTCGCGCGCCAACGCCGTTCACCGGCAATGATCTCGAAGCGACCGCCTGCGATTGGACGCACCACAATCGGTTGCATGACGCCCTGAGCCTTGATCGACTGAGCCAGCTCTTCGAGTGCTTGAGGGTCCATGTCGCGGCGTGGCTGGTATTTGCCACGCTGGATAATATCCAGAGGGATATGATTCAGCTCTCGCTGATCGGCTTGAACGGCCTGCTCTTCCAACGCGCTGACGGTTGGACTGCTCAGAAGTGCATCCAGCCCACGTCCGAGACCTCGTTTCTTAACGGCCATGCGGATTTCCTTAAGTTGCCTGAGCGGGACGAGGATTGCGACGTTGGCGACGGACCATCTCGCCCGCCAAGGCGAGGTAAGCCAGGGCGCCGCGCGATGTTTTGTCATAGGCCAGCGCCGGCATCCCAAAGCTTGGCGCTTCCGCCAGACGGATGTTGCGCGGGATGACAGTGTCGTAGAGCTGATCACCGAAGTGTTCCTTGAGCTGATCGGACACGTCATTGATCAGACTCAAGCGCGGGTCATACATGGTCCGCAACAGGCCTTCAATTTTCAGCTGGGGATTAAGCAATCCAGCAATACGTTTGATGTTATCCACAAGATCGCTCAAGCCTTCCAGCGCAAAATACTCGCACTGCATGGGGATAATGACCCCATCCGCGGCAACCAGCGCATTCAAGGTAAGCATCGACAAGGACGGCGGGCAGTCGATGAGAATGTAGTCGTAATTCTCGCGAATGGGTGCCAACGCGTTGCGTAGGCGACTTTCTCTCATCTGCATTTCCAGCAGGACGACCTCGGCAGCCGTCAGATCGCGGTTGGCGGGCAGCAACTGGTAACCGCCATGCTCGGAAAAGTGCATGGCCTGCGCCAAATCACACTCGCCGATCAATACGTCATACACCGAATATTCCAAGGCGTGTTTATCCACGCCACTGCCCATGGTGGCGTTGCCCTGCGGGTCGAGATCGATCAACAAAACGCGGCGCTTGGTCGCGACCAATGACGCTGCGAGGTTGATACAGGTTGTGGTTTTACCCACGCCCCCTTTTTGGTTCGCTATCGCGAATACCTTAGCCATTCTTGCTCGTGTTCCCAATCATGCCGTGCGGCGCAGTATCAGCAGATGGCGTTGGCCTTGGCAACCAGGAACGGTCAAGGCTTGTGCGCTATCGAGACGAAAATCTGTCGGTAATGCTACCAGCTCATCCGCGGGGTGCAGGCCTTTCATCGCTAACCAGCGTGTATGGATATCGCCAAGGTGACGCGTCCAACCGGTAAAGTCCGCGAGATTGCTAAACGCTCGGGAAACGATCCCGGTGAAAGGCAGCAAAGGTTGAAATGTTTCCGCCCGGCTGTGGATAACTTCAAGATTATCAAGTTTGAGTTCAAGTTTAACTTGGGTTAAAAAACGGGTTTTCTTGCCGTTACTGTCTAAAACCGTGACTTTCATATCGGGAAACAAGATCGCCAACGGAATGCCTGGCATTCCACCGCCGCTGCCAACGTCAAGCCAACGGTCACCGGTTATGAAGGGCACCACGCTCAAGCTGTCGAGTAAATGCCGCGAAACCATTTCATCTGGGTCGCGAACCGCAGTGAGGTTGTAAGCCTTGTTCCATTTGATCAGCAGTGCCAAGTAGGCCAGCAGTTGGTGGTGTTGGCTTTCGCTCAAATCGACACCAAGTTGCAGGGCGCCACGGGATAACTCTTGGGCATGTTGCGAGGTAACCATAGAACTCAAGCGCTTTGCTCCAACTGACGGCCCGCGCCGCGTTTTTTCAAATGAATCATCAACAGCGAAATTGCTGCAGGGGTCACACCAGGTATGCGCGAGGCTTGACCCAACGTTTCTGGACGAGTTATCCCCAGCTTGCCTTGAATCTCTTTCGATAGACCAGAGATGCCTACGTAATCGATATCAGCGGGCAACTTAGTATCTTCACTGGCCCGCAGACGAGCGATTTCATCCTGTTGACGATCAATGTAACCGGCGTATTTGGTTTTGATTTCGACCTGCTCGGCCACTTGAGGATCACTGCAGCCATCACCCGTGATGGCGATCAAACTAGCGTAATCGACTTCAGGACGCGTCAGCAGATTGAGCAAATTGTATTCATGGGTCAGCGGCGTACCGAAATGCGCAGAAATGGCATCACCCTGCGCAGTACCAGGGCGAACCCACGTACTTTTCAGGCGCTGCTCTTCCAGAACGATGCTTTCGCGCTTGGTGCAGAACGCCGCCCAACGGGCATCGTCGACCAACCCTAACGCTCGACCTTTCTCGGTTAACCGCAGGTCGGCGTTGTCTTCACGCAGAATCAAACGGTACTCGGCACGAGAAGTGAACATCCGGTACGGCTCTTGGGTACCCAAGGTAATCAGGTCATCGACCAATACGCCTATGTAAGCCTCATCTCTGCGTGGACACCAACTTTCTTTACCCTGTGCAAGCAGCGCAGCATTAGCACCGGCCAACAAACCTTGGGCGGCGGCTTCTTCGTAGCCTGTCGTGCCGTTGATTTGCCCAGCGAAAAAGAGACCACCTATCACCTTGGTTTCAAGGCTGTATTTCAAATCCCTGGGGTCGAAGTAATCGTATTCGATGGCATAGCCAGGGCGAACAATGTGCGCGTTTTCCATGCCCCTAATCGAACGGACGATTTGCAGTTGAACGTCAAAGGGCAACGAAGTCGAAATACCGTTCGGGTAAAGCTCATGAGTGGTTAACCCTTCCGGTTCGATAAAAACCTGATGGCTATCCTTGTCGGCAAAGCGATGGATTTTATCTTCGATAGAAGGGCAGTAACGTGGGCCAACACCTTCAATGACGCCGGAATACATCGGCGAACGATCGAGGTTGGCCGCGATGATTTCATGGGTACGGGCGTTGGTGTGCGTAATCCAGCAGCTGACCTGGGCAGGATGCTGTTCTTTCGAGCCCATGAACGACATGACTGGAATCGGCGTATCGCCTGGCTGCTCAGTCATCACCGAAAAGTCCACCGAACGCCCATCGATACGAGGTGGCGTGCCCGTTTTAAGACGACCCACTCTCAGAGGCAGTTCGCGTAGACGTTGAGCTAACGCAATCGACGGCGGATCACCTGCGCGTCCGCCCGAATAATTTTGCATTCCAATGTGGATAAGTCCACCGAGGAACGTGCCCGTGGTCAATACCACCGCGTCCGCGAGAAATCGGAGCCCCATCTGAGTCACCACGCCGCGGACTTGGTCCTGTTCAACAATCAAGTCATCGCAGGCTTGTTGGAATATCCACAGGTTCGGCTGGTTTTCGATAATTTCGCGAATAGCCGACTTGTACAGCACGCGGTCAGCCTGAGCTCGGGTAGCCCGAACGGCTGGGCCTTTACGGCTGTTCAACACGCGAAATTGAATACCGCCTTTGTCGGTCGCGATGGCCATCGCGCCGCCAAGGGCATCGATTTCCTTGACCAAATGGCTTTTGCCGATGCCACCGATGGCTGGGTTGCAGCTCATTTGGCCGAGTGTTTCCACGTTATGCGTCAGCAGCAAGGTTTTTGCACCCATGCGCGCTGACGCCAGTGCGGCTTCGGTACCGGCATGACCGCCACCGATGACGATCACCTCAAAACGGGAAGGGAAATCCACCACGCACCTCGTTCCTACTCTTGAGAACAGGAAATTAAATTTTGGACAGTCGGCAAGTATAGGGACTTACCCCCCTTGAAAGGAACCTTTTGCACAAAATTCAACCAGCTGTGGGTGATTGACGGTTATATAAATTAAAAAAAAAGAAATTTATAAATCTTTGTTTTTATGTTTACTACTACTGAGCCATGTTTCTGTGGATAGAATCCTGAAGCCCTTTATATTAGCTGTGTACAGAGAATCAAAACATTGTGGTCATGTAGCCCTGGGCCGATGGGATAAGTGGCCTAAGCCTGTGGATTAAAGGGCGACTTGTCCACAGGGTGAATTATTCTCAGGTTTTAAGCCTAGTTATCAACCGAGCTGAAGGATGGTTACACACAGGGCTTATTCCACCCAAAATAGCGGTTGTTGCTAAAGGTTGGGCGAACGGAAGCCACCGAGACAGACATTGATCCGCTCGGTTGGAGGTTATTGGGGAAGGGAGAGTCTATTTGCCGATGCAAAAACTGGAGAAGATACGTCCCAACAGATCATCAGAACTGAAAGCGCCGGTAATTTCGCCCAATGATTTTTGAGCTTGCCGTAAGTCTTCGGCGAGTAATTCGCCAGCGCCTGCGAGCGTCAGCTGAGCTCTTCCATGCTCAAGCGATGCGCTGGCATGCCCTAAGGCCTCAAGATGTCGCCTGCGTGCGCTGAAGCTGCTTTCAGAGGTTTGCTCGTAGCCCATACACGCCTTTAAGTGATCTCTTAACAACTCTAGGCCTTCTCCCGCAGCCATCGCACTTAGGCTTATCGTCACGTGGCCGTCAGCGCTACGTTCTTGACCAATGACATCGCCACTCAAGTCGGCCTTATTCCTGATCAGCGTTACCTTGGAGGGATCGGGTCTCTGCTCAAGAAACTCAGGCCATAAGGCAAAGGGATCGTCAGCCTCAGGGGCCGTCGCATCCACCACCAATAGCACCCGATCGGCCTCGTTGATTGCCTTAAGTGCTCGCTCAACACCAATTTTTTCAACTTTATCATCCGTAGCGCGCAGTCCAGCCGTATCCACAACGTGCAATGGCATACCGTCGATATGGATATGCTCACGTAGAATGTCTCGTGTCGTGCCAGCGATGTCAGTGACAATTGCTGCCTCTCTGCCTGCGAGTGCATTAAGCAAACTCGATTTTCCCGCGTTAGGTCGGCCGGCGATCACTACCGTCATACCGTCCCGTAGAAGCGCGCCCTGTCCGGCTTCTCGCAAGACTGTGGATAACTCATCGCGAACAGCATCCAGCATATTAAGTACGTGGCCATCGGCAAGAAAATCGATTTCTTCTTCTGGAAAATCGATGGCTGCTTCTACATAGATTCGAAGACCTATCAATTTTTCGGTCAAGTTATCCACACGTACTGAGAAAGCACCTTGCAAGGATCGGACAGCGTTACGTGCCGCTTGCGCTGAGCTAGCTTCTATCAAGTCGGCGATTGCCTCAGCTTGGGCCAAGTCGAGTTTGTCATTGAGAAATGCGCGCTCACTAAATTCACCCGGCTTTGCTAATCTGCTGCCAAGCTGCAAACAGCGCTGCAACAGCATATCCATCACTACCGGGCCGCCATGCCCCTGCAGCTCCAGGACATCTTCACCGGTAAATGAGTTAGGTCCGGGGAAGTAAAGAGCGATGCCCTCGTCGATAACCTCTCCATTTTCATCGCTGAAAGGACCGAAGTGCGCATAGCGGGGGATAGGAGTGCGACCGATGATTGCTGACGCAGCTGTACTCGCTAATGGACCGGATATTCGCACAATGCCTACGCCACCTCGTCCCTGGGCAGTAGCAATGGCAGCGATGGTTTCATGAGGAACGTTCATAACCAGGCTCTCTAGACAAATGGCGGATAGCAAAACGCCCCACGAGGGGGCGTTTTACAATTACTTATACACAGGTTAGATCAAGCAGCCGCGCTCTTGGTAGCCGCTTCAATTTTGCGAGTGATGTACCACTGCTGCGAAATCGACAGGCAGTTGTTGACGACCCAGTACAGAACCAGACCAGCAGGGAACCAAAGGAAGAAGAACGTGAAGATGATTGGCATCAGCTTCATGACCTTGGCTTGCATTGGGTCTGGCGGAGTTGGGTTCAACCGCTGCTGGATGAACATGGTTGCACCCATGATGATCGGCAGGATGAAGAACGGGTCTTTGATCGACAGGTCAGTGATCCAGAGAATGAACGGAGCCTGACGCATTTCCACGCTTTCCAGGAGAACCCAGTACAGCGAGAGGAAAACCGGCATCTGTACAACGATCGGCAAGCAACCACCTAGCGGGTTGATCTTCTCTTTCTTGTACAGCTCCATCATCGACTGCGACATTTTCTGCCGGTCATCGCCATGTTGTTCTTTCAGAGCAGCCAGTTTCGGTGCTACGGCTCGCATGCGGGCCATGGATTTGTAGCTGGCAGCCGAGAGAGGAAAGAACAGCCCCTTGATCAACATGGTCAAGAAGATAATCGAGAAACCCCAGTTACCGACCAGGCTGTGGATATGTTGCAGCAACCAGAAAATCGGTTGGGCGATGAACCAGAGAATGCCGTAATCGACAGTCAGCTCGAGACCTGGGGATAACTCTTTCAATACCGCTTGGCTTTTAGGTCCTGCATACAGCGTGGCAGTTGTCTCACCTGTTGCACCGGCAGCGACAGAGATCGCTGGGCCAGTGAAACCAATGATGTAATTGCCTTGAGCATCCTTACGAGTCTGTACGACATTGCTGTCGGACTTGTTTGGAATCCAGGCCGTCACGAAATAATGCTGCAACCAGGCAACCCATCCGCCTTGAACAGTTTCTTTCAGTGAAGCCTTATCGATGTCTTTCATCGATACTTTTTTGTACGGTTCGGCTGGAGTACCCAGCGCAGCGCCCAAATAAGTCGCAGTGCCGGTTGCAGTGCTTGAAGATGGATCCGCACTGGCATCACGTTTCAACTGAGCAAACAGATTACCGGCCCAAGGCTTGCCGCTCTGGTTATCAATCAGGTAGGTGACTTTCAAGTCATACAAGCCACGCTTAAACGAAAAGCGCTTGATGTAATTGACACCGTTGTCAGCAAACTTCAGATCAACAACCAAATCATTTTGGCCATCAGCCAGTTGATAGGTTTTCTGCGTACTGGTGTAAACCGGGCGACCTGCCGCTCGAGCGTCAGGACCATCTGTGCCGGTCAAGCCACTTTGCGCAAGATAAGTACGTTCGCCGCCATTATCGAACAGCTGGAAAGCAATCTCCGGGTGGTCTTGGCGACGTGGATACAGGGGCAATCGCAACTGAGCAATATCACCACCGACCGGGTCTATTTCCAGATTGAGCACATCCGTTTTTATTTGAATGAGGTCTTTACTGGCCGCAATTGGCGCTTCAATAGGTGCAGCAATTTCACCGTTGGCGCTTGGAACATCGGCACTTGCAGTAGTATTTGAACCCAGCGCCGTTTCCGGAATGACCGGTGCGGTAGTGCTGGCAGCAACATTCTGAGTCGGCAGGGCAGCCTGACCGTAATCTTGGTTCCATTTCAGAACCCCGACATAGGTCACGATTGCCAAGGCGGCGATCAGGATCGTGCGTTTAATATCCATGATTACTCGGCCATCGAAGAGGAACGGGAGGTAGGTACAGGTGGAACCGGGTCATAACCACCGGCATTCCACGGATGACAGCGACCTAACCGACGGAAGGTCAGCCAGCCACCGCGTAGAAGGCCATGACTTTCAATGGCTTCATACGCGTAGCAGGAACAGCTGGGGTAGAAACGACAGTGGCTGGCCATCAGCGGGCTAATGGCATAGCGATAGAACTGGATCGGAACGAGTGCCAGCTTACGCATCTGAACTGTCTACCCTTATGGTTTCGGTTTTAACATCAGGAACCGGCCGGCTGCGTGCCAGGCGTTTCCATAGCTTGCCGAAATGCTGAATCAATTCGGGGTTTTCTATTTCACCCAAACCTTTGCGCGCCACTATGACGATATCCCAACCAACCAGATCATCCTGGTGCTGGCGAAATGATTCGCGCATTAGGCGTTTCAAGCGATTGCGCTCAACGGAGAGTTTGACGCTCTTTTTACCGATCACCAGCCCCAACCGGGGATGATCAAGGTCGTTGTTGCGCGCAAGGAGCAGGAGATTCTTCCCCGGAACCTTACCGGTAGGGGAGTCAAAGACTGCCTTGAAATGTCGGGGTGTCAGCAAACGCTTTTCCCGACTGAAGTCCTGACTCACCACCTGTACCTATTTATCAAACTGCCAGACGCTTACGGCCTTTGGCGCGGCGACGCGACAAGACTGCACGGCCGTTTTTGGTGGCCATGCGTGCACGGAAACCGTGGGTGCGGGCGCGCTTGATAGTGCTGGGTTGGAAAGTACGTTTCATGGCGTGTTACCTGGTTCGTCCACAACGGGCCGGAATGGCCCCCGTTTTAAGAGACCGGGGATTCTAGAGAAAGCAAGCCTCTAGGTCAATTTCCAACCAGCGTTTCCTTCAATTACTTATCAAGTCGGTTTTTTAGCCTCGGTTTTCCAGTCGGTCGTTTTTGCTTGGCTGGCCAATATGGATAGGTGTTTAAATATAGAAATAAAGAAGGAGAGTATTTAAAGCTCTTTTATAAAGCTTATAGAAGCTAAGGACCGCTTTTTCTGTGGATAAGTACCTGTATGCCTTCAAAATAGAGCTGTACAGAGGATGACAACTCAGTTGAAAAACCGTGCTCCACCTGTGCTGTACAGTAGGATAAGCTGTGTATGGAACGCCGTTTTATCCACAGGCAGGTTATCCACAGAGTTCGTGCTGGACTTATGCAGTGGGTTGAGGCCCGCTTATCCACAATGCTTATGCACAGGTGATGGGTGCTGTAGTTTGTCCATAAAGCGTTGATTCTTCGCATCCTGGGAGCAACCTACATGTGGATAAGTCAGCCACTGATCGTTACAATAGCGGCTGTTTTTGCCTCACCGGCATTCGACTTAGGGGATATCTGTGTCAGCGGAACTTTGGCAGCAGTGCGTGGAGCTATTGCGCGATGAGCTGCCGGCCCAGCAATTCAACACTTGGATCCGCCCGCTACAGGTCGAAGCCGAAGGCGACGAGTTGCGTGTGTATGCACCCAACCGTTTCGTTCTTGATTGGGTAAATGAAAAATACCTCGGTCGGTTGCTTGAGCTTCTTGGCGAACGCGGACAAGGCCTTGCGCCCGCGCTGTCCTTATTAATTGGCAGCAAGCGCAGTTCTGCTCCACGGGCTGCACCCAATGCGCCGTTGGCTGCGGCTGCCTCGCACGCAATTTCAGTAAACCAGGTAGCGGCTTTACCCATTCAACAGGTTAGTTCGCCACCACCGAGCCACACGGTTGCGGTTCACGACGAGCCTTCTCGCGCCAGTTTCGATCCTATGGCGGGGGCTAGCTCGCAACAGGCGCCCGCTCGTGCGGAGCAGCGCACGGTTCAGGTAGAAGGTGCGCTCAAGCACACCAGCTACTTGAATCGCACCTTTACCTTTGAGAATTTCGTTGAAGGTAAATCAAACCAGCTGGCGCGGGCGGCGGCTTGGCAAGTGGCGGACAACCCCAAGCACGGCTACAACCCTCTATTTCTTTACGGCGGGGTGGGCTTGGGTAAGACACATTTGATGCACGCGGTGGGAAACCACCTCTTAAAGAAGAACCCGAACGCCAAGGTTGTTTACCTGCACTCGGAGCGCTTCGTTGCTGACATGGTAAAAGCGCTTCAGCTCAACGCGATCAACGAATTCAAACGTTTTTACCGTTCGGTCGATGCGCTGTTAATTGATGATATTCAGTTTTTTGCTCGCAAAGAACGCTCCCAGGAAGAATTCTTTCATACTTTCAATGCGTTGCTTGAAGGTGGTCAGCAGGTCATCTTGACCAGTGACCGCTATCCGAAAGAAATTGAAGGTCTGGAAGAGCGTTTGAAGTCGCGTTTCGGTTGGGGGTTAACGGTCGCCGTTGAGCCGCCTGAGCTGGAAACCCGTGTTGCTATCTTGATGAAAAAGGCAGATCAGGCGAAAGTTGATCTGCCTCACGACGCGGCGTTCTTCATTGCTCAGCGGATACGTTCTAACGTTCGCGAACTTGAAGGTGCGTTAAAGCGGGTCATTGCACACTCGCACTTCATGGGCCGCGATATTACGATTGAGTTGATTCGCGAATCATTGAAGGATCTTTTGGCACTCCAAGATAAGTTGGTCAGTGTGGATAACATTCAGCGCACAGTGGCTGAGTACTACAAGATCAAGATTTCTGATTTGTTGTCCAAGCGTCGTTCGCGTTCGGTAGCGCGTCCGCGCCAGGTTGCGATGGCGCTGTCCAAAGAGTTAACCAATCACAGCTTGCCTGAAATTGGTGATGTGTTTGGCGGTCGTGACCATACCACCGTCCTGCACGCATGCCGAAAGATCAACGAGCTTAAGGAATCCGACGCGGATATTCGCGAGGACTACAAGAACCTGCTGCGGACACTCACAACCTGATGACATTAGCGCAGCTTATTAAGGCAAGGGACTAGACCATGCATTTCACCATTCAACGCGAAGCCTTGTTGAAACCTCTGCAACTGGTCGCCGGCGTCGTAGAGCGCCGCCAGACCTTGCCGGTGCTTTCCAACGTGCTTTTAGTTGTCCAAGGGCAACAGCTTTCGCTGACAGGAACAGACCTGGAAGTCGAGCTGGTTGGTCGTGTTCAACTGGAAGAGCCAGCCGAGCCTGGGGAAATCACTGTCCCTGCTCGCAAGCTGATGGACATTTGTAAGAGCCTGCCCAACGATGCGTTGATTGACATCAAACTGGACGAGCACAAGCTTGTTGTTAAAGCAGGTCGTAGCCGTTTTACCTTGTCCACGCTGCCAGCCAATGATTTTCCAACGGTGGAAGAAGGTCCTGGCTCGCTGACCTTTAATTTGGTGCAAAGCAAATTGCGCCGATTGATCGAACGCACTAGCTTCGCCATGGCACAGCAAGACGTCCGTTACTACCTCAATGGGATGTTGCTGGAAGTCAGCGCGGGCATATTGCGTGCTGTTGCCACCGATGGCCACCGCTTGGCAATGTGCTCAATGACCGCCGAGATAGAGCAGGCGGATCGGCACCAAGTCATCGTGCCCCGCAAAGGTATCCTTGAACTTGCACGCTTACTGACTGAGCAGGACGGTATTGTCAGCATTGTTTTAGGTCAGCATCACATCCGCGCAACCACCGGTGAGTTTACTTTTACCTCTAAATTGGTTGATGGCAAATTTCCGGATTACGAACGTGTTCTGCCAAAAGGTGGTGATAAGTTGGTGTTGGGTGATCGGCAGGCATTGCGTGAGGCGTTCAGCCGTACCGCCATTTTGTCCAACGAAAAGTATCGCGGTATCCGCCTGCAATTGGCCAGTGGGCTTCTAAAGATCCAGGCTAACAACCCGGAGCAAGAAGAGGCCGAAGAAGAAATCGGTGTTGATTACACTGGCGGCAATCTGGAGATTGGTTTCAACGTTAGTTATCTGCTCGACGTATTAGGCGTGATGACCACCGAACAGGTGCGTTTGATTCTGTCCGATTCCAATAGCAGCGCACTGGTGCAGGAATCGGACAACGATGATTCTGCTTATGTTGTTATGCCGATGCGCCTGTAACGTGTCCATGCTTAGCAGAGTTTGAATGTCTCTTAGCCGCGTTACCGTCACTGGGGTGCGCAATCTGCACCCGGTGACAATCTCCCCCTCTCCTCGTATCAACATCCTTCACGGCGCAAATGGCAGTGGTAAAACCAGCGTTCTGGAAGCCATCCATTTGCTCGGCCTTGCGCGTTCCTTTCGTAGCATACGGTTACTGCCGGTCATCCAATACGAACAGCCCGCGTGTACAGTTTTTGGCCAAGTCGAATTGGCCGAAGGTGGGCATAGCAGTCTTGGTATTTCCCGTGATCGTCAAGGTGATTTTCAAATCCGCATCGATGGCCAGAATGCAAAAAGCGCTGCGCAATTGGCCGAGGCGCTTCCCCTGCAGTTAATCAATCCTGATAGCTTTCGCCTTCTAGAAGGCGCTCCGAAAATACGTCGACAGTTCCTCGACTGGGGAGTGTTCCACGTGGAACCTCGTTTTATGTCGACCTGGCAGCGCTTGCAGAAGGCCCTTAGGCAGCGGAACTCATGGCTCCGGCATGGTACACTCGACGCCGCTTCACAAGCCGCTTGGGACAGAGAACTATGCCTCGCCAGTGATGAAATCGACGAGTATCGGCGGGCATATATCAAGGCCCTTAAACCAGTGTTCGAGCAAACCTTAAGTGAATTGGTTGAGCTCGAAGGTTTGACCTTAAGTTATTACCGCGGGTGGGATAAGGAAAAAGAGCTGAGTGCTGTGCTTGCCTCGTCCCTGCATCGCGATCAACAGATGGGCCATACACAAGCCGGGCCGCAACGAGCTGATTTGCGCTTGAGACTGGGCGCTCATAATGCTTCGGATATTTTATCCCGTGGTCAGCAGAAGTTAGTGGTCTGCGCATTGCGCATTGCTCAAGGACATTTGGTCAGCCAAGCACGGCGAGGCCAATGTATTTATCTGGTGGATGATTTGCCGTCCGAACTGGATGAGCATCACCGCCGCGCGCTTTGCCGTTTATTGGAAGACTTACGCTGCCAGGTGTTTATCACCTGTGTAGATCACGAATTATTGAGGGAAGGCTGGCAGACGGAAACGCCAGTCGCTTTGTTCCACGTGGAACATGGCCGTATTACCCAGACCCACGACCACCGGGAGTGAATGCATGAGCGAAAATCAAACGTACGACTCCTCCAGCATTAAAGTGCTGAAAGGGCTAGATGCCGTACGCAAGCGTCCCGGTATGTATATCGGCGACACCGACGATGGCAGCGGTTTACACCACATGGTATTCGAGGTGGTCGATAATTCGATCGACGAAGCTTTGGCTGGTCATTGCGATGAAATAAGTATTGTTATCCACACGGATGAATCGATCACCGTGCGCGATAACGGTCGCGGAATTCCGGTAGACGTACACAAAGAAGAAGGCATTTCTGCAGCAGAGGTCATCATGACCGTGCTGCATGCCGGTGGTAAGTTCGATGACAACTCTTACAAGGTTTCTGGCGGCTTGCACGGAGTCGGCGTTTCAGTTGTAAACGCTTTGTCTGAATTGTTGCTGTTGACTGTGCGCCGTAGTGGCAAAGTTTGGGAACAGACCTATGTCCACGGTGTTCCACAGGAACCCATGCGCATCGTTGGCGAGAGCGATTCCACCGGTACTGAAATCCATTTCAAACCGTCGGACCTTACGTTCAAAAATATTCATTTCAGCTGGGACATTCTAGCTAAGCGTATTCGTGAACTGTCGTTCCTAAACTCTGGTGTAGGGATTGTTTTAAGGGACGAGCGCAGTGGTAAAGAAGAGCTGTTCAAATACGAAGGCGGTTTACGCGCATTCGTCGAATATCTGAATACCAACAAGACGCCGGTTAACCAGGTGTTTCACTTCAACATTCAGCGCGAAGACGGTATTGGCGTTGAAATCGCGTTGCAATGGAATGACAGCTTTAACGAGAACTTGTTGTGTTTCACCAACAACATTCCTCAGCGCGATGGTGGTACCCACCTGGTCGGTTTTCGCTCTGCATTGACGCGAAACCTGAACACTTACATCGAGCAAGAAGGTCTGGCTAAAAAGCATAAAGTTGCCACTACCGGCGATGATGCACGTGAAGGCCTGACGGCAATCATTTCGGTCAAAGTGCCAGATCCTAAATTCAGCTCGCAGACAAAAGACAAGCTGGTCTCATCGGAAGTTAAGACCGCAGTAGAACAAGAGATGGGTAAACACTTCTCTGACTTCCTGCTGGAAAATCCGGCTGAAGCCAGAGCTGTTGTTGGCAAGATGATCGACGCTGCTCGAGCCCGTGAAGCCGCACGTAAAGCTCGCGAGATGACACGTCGTAAAGGTGCGTTGGACATTGCCGGTCTCCCCGGCAAACTTGCGGACTGCCAGGAAAAAGACCCTGCCCTTTCCGAACTGTATTTAGTGGAAGGTGACTCTGCTGGCGGGTCCGCCAAGCAGGGGCGTAACCGTAAAACCCAGGCCATTTTGCCGCTTAAAGGTAAAATCCTTAACGTCGAAAAAGCGCGCTTCGACAAAATGATCTCGTCCCAAGAAGTGGGCACGTTGATCACGGCGCTGGGCTGCGGCATTGGTCGTGACGAATACAACATCGCGAAACTGCGCTATCACAACATCATCATCATGACCGATGCTGACGTTGACGGTTCGCACATCCGAACACTGTTGTTGACCTTCTTTTTCCGGCAACTGCCTGAGTTGATTGAGCGTGGCTACATCTACATCGCTCAGCCACCGTTGTACAAAGTGAAAAAGGGTAAGCAAGAGCAGTACATCAAAGACGACGAAGCCATGGAAGAATACATGACCCAGTCGGCCCTTGAAGATGCCAGCTTGCACCTTAACGAGTCGGCACCGGGTATTTCGGGTGAGGCGCTGGAGCGTCTGGTTCACGAGTTCCGCATGGTCATGAAGACACTCAAGCGCCTGTCGCGCTTGTACCCTCAGGAACTGACCGAGCATTTCATTTACCTGCCGTCGATTTCACTTGAACAACTGTCGGATCACGATGGCATGCAGGCTTGGCTGGCTTTGTTTGATGCGCGCCTGCGCGTTGGCGAGAAGTCCGGTCTGGTCTACAAAGCGAGCTTGCGTGAAGACCGCGAACGTAATGTTTGGCTGCCAGAGGTCGAACTGATCTCACATGGCTTGTCCAACTACGTTACGTTCAACCGGGACTTCTTTGGCAGCAACGACTACAAAACCGTAACGACCCTCGGTGAAAAAATCAGCACTTTGCTGGAAGAAGGCGCTTACGTGCAACGCGGTGAACGCAAGAAGCTGGTGACTGAGTTCAAGGAAGCTCTTGCTTGGTTGATGGCGGAAAGCACCAAGCGTCACACTATCCAGCGCTACAAAGGTCTTGGCGAAATGAACCCGGACCAGCTGTGGGAAACCACCATGGACCCGGCTGTACGTCGCATGCTTAAGGTAACGATTGAAGATGCTGTTGGTGCTGACCAGATCTTCAACACCTTGATGGGTGACGCGGTGGAACCTCGCCGTGACTTCATTGAAAGCAATGCGTTGGCTGTGTCTAACCTGGATTTTTAAGAGGTTAGATTCGCTAAGCAAACCCCAGCCTTGGTGCTGGGGTTTTGCTATGTGGATTTATGTAAGCTTGAGCTGCTATAGAACATCGCTGAATCCCACTTGAACAAATAACTCTAAACACTGCCTCAACAGTCCCTAGCACCTTACACTGGGGAACATCCAACCTCCCTGGACGTATCGATGACTGTTGAGACCAATCCAAACCCGCTCCTTGAAACTGTCGAAAGCCAACGCCTATCGGGCGATGATTCTGACCGTTGGCGTGAGTGGGGGCCGTATCTCAGTGACCGTCAGTGGGGTACGGTGCGTGAGGATTACAGCGCTGATGGGGATGCCTGGCGTTACTTCCCACATGATCACGCCCGTAGCCGCGCGTATCGGTGGGGGGAGGATGGGCTCGCGGGCTTTTCTGACAAAGCGCAACGCTGGTGCCTGGGGCTTGCGCTGTGGAACGAGCGTGATCCGATTATAAAGGAGCGGCTGTTCGGTCTGAATAACTCAGAAGGCAATCACGGTGAGGACGTCAAAGAGCTGTATTTCCATGTCGATGGTGTCCCCAGCCACGCCTACATGCGCATGCTTTACAAATACCCGCACTCGGCATTTCCCTACGATGATTTGGTACAAGAAAACGGCCGGCGCGGCCTGAACGATTCGGAGTACGAAGTACTGGATACCGGCGTATTCGATGACAACAATTACTTCGACGTAACCATCGAATACGCCAAGAACACCCCCGACGATATATTCATGCGGATCACCGTGGAAAATCGCTCTGAAAAATCCGCACGCTTGCATGTCCTGCCGCATGTCTGGGCGCGTAATACCTGGAGTTGGGGTGATTCAGCCGAACGCCCTGCCTTGGTTCTGCAAGATCAGCAAGTCCTTGCGAGTTATCCCCAGCAGCCAAATAGAGTCGCTACCGCCTGGGGTCCGCAAACCTGTGAATGGCTGTTCTGTGAAAACGAAACCAACACTCCTCGGTTGAGCGGTGAATGGGCGAGCGGACCATTCAAGGATGGCATCAATGACTGTGTAGTAGACGGAAACGCCAAGGCTGTTCATCGCGATAAAGGAACGCGCGCCGCAGCGCATTTCGTACTCGAACTAAAAGGCCGGGAAACAGAGGTTATTTATCTGCGTTTTGCTCCCTACGATGCGGAGGCAGTAAATGGTAGAAAGCTTGTGGATCTGTGCCGTAAGCAAGCCGACGATTATTACGTAGCGCTGCAGCATAACCAGAAGGACGCTGACGCTCGTAACGTTCAACGCCAAGCATTGGCGGGATTGCTCTGGTCGAAGCAATTGTATTATTTCGACGTGAACCGTTGGCTGAACGGTGACTCAACACAACCGCCGCCACCGCCTGAACGTGCTGGAGTTCGTAACACTCATTGGCGACATCTTTCTAATTTCGACATTGTTTCCATGCCCGATAAATGGGAATACCCGTGGTACGCCTCTTGGGACCTAGCATTCCAGGCGGTAGCGTTTGCGTTGATTGATCCGGTATTTGCCAAGGACCAGCTGTTGCTGTTGGTGAAAGACCGTTTCATGCACCCTAACGGGCAATTGCCGGCCTACGAGTGGCGTTTCGATGACGCTAATCCACCCGTTCACGCCTGGGCGTCATGGCGGGTTTATCAGCAGGAAAAACAGCTGACGGGTGTCGGTGATCTGGATTTTCTCGAGCGAATATTCCACAAGTTGTTGTTGAATTTTTCCTGGTGGGTCAACCGCAAAGACAGCGAAGGCCGCAACGTGTTTCAAGGCGGCTTTCTGGGCCTGGACAATATTGCGCTGTTTGATCGATCTGCGGCCATGGCACCGGGTTACGAGTTGGATCAAGCTGACGGTACCGCATGGGTTGCGGCCTATGCTTTGGACATGATGCGAATTGCCCTGGAGTTGGCGAAACGCAACGCGGTGTATGTCGATATCTCGGTTAAGTTTTTTGAGCATTTTTTGTACATCGCAGGCGCGATCAATCGAGGTGACGACAGTTCGGGTGGTCTTTGGGATGAGCAGGATAAATTTTTCTACGACGTGCTGCACCGCCCCGATGGCAGTATTGAACCGGTAAGGCTTCGCTCGCTGGTTGGATTGATGCCATTGTTTGCAGTTCAAGTGCTGGAGCAACGCGAACATGAGGGCTTGCCGGGGTTGCGGGAGCGGATGCTCGGCTTCCTCCGGCATCGCCCAGACCTTGCTCGATTAATTTCCCGCTGGACTGAACCCGGTAAAGGCAATCGACTTTTACTGGCGCTGTTACGTGGTCAGCGGACTAAAGACCTGCTGTCGCGGATGCTCGACGAAAATGAGTTCTTGTCTGAATTCGGTATTCGTTCGCTATCGAAGGCTTATGCGGAAACGCCATTCGGCATGCAAATAAACGGCAATATGCTGTGCGCTAATTATCAGCCAGCGGAGTCAAACTCACGGCTGTACGGTGGGAACTCGAATTGGAGGGGGCCGGTCTGGATGCCAGTGAATTACATGCTGATCGAATCCCTGCGGGAATTTCATCGCTATTACGACGACAACTTTCTCGTTGAATATCCGACGGGCTCCGGATTTCTCTCATCACTGGACGAAGTCACTGACGGACTTAGCCAGCGCCTGTCTCGTCTGTTTCTGCTCGACGAGAATGGAAGACGCCCGAGCATGGCAGCGTATCCACAGCTGCAGGCGGATCCTGCAAGTCGAGATCTCG
Source organism: Pseudomonas sp. 10S5 (assembly GCF_035019745.1). Lineage (NCBI taxonomy): Bacteria > Pseudomonadati > Pseudomonadota > Gammaproteobacteria > Pseudomonadales > Pseudomonadaceae > Pseudomonas > Pseudomonas sp. 10S5. The sequence continues at coordinate 97,456 of NZ_JASJVL010000016.1, read as the reverse complement.
TGCTTTTTCACGAATACTTTAATGGTGAAACGGGGCGTGGGCTGGGTGCGTCTCATCAAACCGGTTGGAGTGCTTTGGTTGCGCTGTTGCTGCAAAAATAACCGGATAAAAAAACAAACAAAAATCGAGCCTATAAAAACTTATGCACGGTTTTAGTTCGTTAGTGAACGTAAAAAATAAGTAATTAAATCAAAGAATTAGCGCAGTGTTTCACCAGATTCACAAAATTGGTGCACAGGTTATCCACAAAATCAGACGACTGCATTTTCTCCGCTCACCAAGGGTGCGTTTACCGAACCCATTGCCCGTTGAGTTGATTCATTCCAAGCTTGAACGCGTTCGTTGAGCGCTGCAATGGCTCTAGGACCAGTTCCCTCGGCATACATCGGTTCGCCAATGACGACTTCAATGGTACCGGCCCTCTTGGCCCATCCTTCCTTCGGCCAATACTTACCGGCGTTGTGCGCAATGGGCAGCACGGGAAGATTTGCGTTTACCGCAAGTGCTGTTCCGCCGCGTGAAAACTTACCTACTTGGCCAAACGGAACGCGGGTTCCTTCCGGAAAGATCAGTACCCAGACGCCATCTTTTAGCAGCTCGTCCCCGCGCTTGGCGACGTGCTTAAGCGCCGCTTTAGGGTTGTCGCGGTTGATTGCGATGGGCCGTAACATGGCCATGGCCCATCCAAAAAACGGTACGTACAACAATTCACGCTTGAGTACCTGGCTTAGCGGTTCGAAATGCGCCGAGAGGAAAAAGGTTTCCCATGTGCTTTGGTGATTGGAAAGAATTACGCATGGCTGCTGCGGGACGTTTTCCTGACCCTTTACATCTACATGGATATTGAGAAACACCCTGGTGAGCCACAACGCGCAGCGGCACCAGTACACATTGATGAACCTATAGCGCATGCGGAAGGGTAAAAACGGGGCAATGAAGAAACTCAGCGTGCACCACAGCAGTGAACTGGTGCCCAGCAGCAGGTAAAAGAAGAAGGTTCTGATTGCCTGCATGATCGACATAAGTGCTTTTACCGTTGCGGGCATCGCCCGTCTATTTACGCTGTTGAATAAGGTCCGCGGCAACTGCCGCCAGATCGTCAAAAATCAATGTGCTGGCAGGCAAAGGAGTATTCATCGTCCTCAAACCTTTGCCGGTCTTCACTAACACGGGCTGACAGTCGACGGCTAATGCCGCGTCCAAGTCACCCCTGGTGTCGCCAACAAACCACACACCCGCCAGATTAGCCGAATAATGCCTGGCGATAGTGGTGAGCATGCCCGGTTTTGGCTTGCGGCAATCGCAGCCGTCGTCGGGGCCGTGTGGGCAATACACGATCAAACCCATTTCGCCGCCCTGCTCTGCCACTAATTCACGCAATCGCACGTGCATCGCATCAAGGGTGGCGATGTCGTAAAACCCGCGGGCTATTCCCGACTGGTTGGTGGCGACTGCCACCGTCCAGCCGGCTTTGCTCAATTGCGCGATAGCCTCCATCGAGCCGGGAATGGGCAGCCATTCTTCCACCGATTTGATGTAAGCGTCGGAGTCATAGTTGATCACCCCGTCCCGATCAAGAATCAGCAACTTCACGCCTGTCAGCCCCTTGCGTTAGCCCAGCAACGATATATCGGCGACGCCGAGGAACAAGCCGCGCAAGCGAGCCAGTAATGCATAACGGTTTGCGCGCACGCTGGCGTCTTCTGCATTGACCATTACCGCTTCGAAGAACGCATCAACCGGTTCGCGCAGTGCCGCCAGACGGCCCAAAGCTTCTGTGTACTGACGCGAAGCGGCCATCGGTTGAACAGCTTGGTCGGCTTGTTGAATCGCCGAATACAGCGAGAACTCATTGGCGTTATCGAAGTATTTAGGTTCGACCGCGCTGGAAATCCCGCCCTGCGCTTTGCTCAACAGGTTCGACACACGCTTGTTCACAGCGGCCAGGGCTGCGGCCTCAGGCAATTTGCGGAACGCTTGAACGGCTTGAACCCGCTGATCGAAATCCAGGGCTGACGCTGGTTTCAGTGCGCGTACTGACAGGTACACAGAAACATCAACGCCTTCATCTTCATAACGCGCACGCAGGCGGTCGAAGATGAATTCCAGCACTTGATCGGCTAAGCCAGCTGGTTTGATCTTGCTGCCAAACTGGCTAACGGCAAACGCCACGGTCTGCACCAGATCCAGGTCCAGTTTCTTGTCGATCAGAATCCGCAGCACGCCCAATGCAGCGCGGCGCAGCGCATACGGGTCTTTGCTACCGGTGGGCAGCATGCCAATACCGAAAATTCCGACCAGGGTGTCGAGCTTGTCGGCAATTGCCACTGCTGCACCGGTCAGGGTACTTGGCAGTTCAGCACCGGCGCCGCGCGGCATGTATTGCTCGTTCAAGGCCAGCGCAACGTCTTCAGGCTCGCCGTCTGCCGTGGCGTAGTAATAACCGGCAACGCCTTGCATCTCCGGGAATTCGCCGACCATCTCAGTCGCCAAATCACACTTCGACAGCAGACCTGCACGGCCGGCGCGCAGTGCGTCGCCGCCGATGCGCGAAGCAATGAAAGCTGAAAGCTTCGAAACACGTTCGGCTTTGTCGAACACGCTGCCCAACTGCGCCTGAAAAACGACGTTTTGCAGGCGTTGGTTGAAGGTTTCCAGCTTCTGTTTTTTGTCTTGCTTGAAGAAGAACTCAGCATCAGTGAGGCGCGGGCGAACCACTTTCTCATTACCCGACACGATTTGCGCCGGGTCTTTGCTTTCGATGTTGGCCACGGTAATGAAACGCGGCAGCAACTTACCCTCGGCATCCAACAGGCAGAAATATTTCTGGTTGTCCTGCATGGTGATGATCAAGGCTTCTTGCGGCACTTCAAGGAAGCGCTCTTCGAACGAACACACCAGTGGCACCGGCCATTCGACAAGCCCGGTGACTTCGTCGAGTAGGCTTGGCGGCACGATGGCAGTGCCTTCGTGCTGGGTGGCCAGTTCAGCAACACGCTTGCTGATCAGCTCACGGCGCTCAGTAAAGTCAGCCAATACATAAGCAGCACGCAGGTCTTGCAAGTAATTGGCAGGCGAGGTGATACGCACGTTTTCCGGGTGATGGAAACGGTGACCACGGGAATCGCGACCGGCCTTTTGAGCGAGGATCGTGCAGTCGATCACGTGATCACCGAACAGCATCACCAGCCATTGGGTTGGGCGAACGAATTCTTCCTTGCGTGCACCCCAACGCATGCGTTTCGGAATTGGCAGGTCATTGAGCGAGTCTTCAACGATGGTAGGCAGCAAACTGATCGTGGGTTTGCCAACGATGTTCTGGCTGAAACGCAGTTTTGGCCCGCTCTGATCGATTTCGCTTAGCTCAACACCACACTTCTTGGCGAAGCCCAGTGCGGCTTGGGTTGGATTGCCGTCGGCGTCGAACGCGGCCTGACGTGGCGGCCCGTCCAGATTAACGCTGCGGTCTTCCTGCTGTGTCGCCAGTTGCGTGATCAACACGGCCAGACGACGCGGTGCAGCGTAAACATGTTTGGCGGTGAAACTCAGGCCGGCGGCTTGCAAGCCTTTTTCGATACCGGCCAGGAACGCGTCACCCAGAATGCTCAGGGCTTTTGGAGGCAGTTCTTCGGTGCCCAATTCAACCAGGAAATCTTGAGCACTCATTGTGCAGCCTCCAGCTTAGCCAGCACTTCGTCACGGATACCAGGCGGCGCCATCGGGAAGCCCAGTTTGGCGCGGGCCAGCAAATAAGCCTGGGCAACGGAACGAGCCAGCGTGCGGACGCGCAAAATGTATTGCTGACGTGCGGTGACCGAGATTGCCCGGCGCGCATCCAGCAAGTTGAACGTGTGCGATGCCTTGAGCACCATTTCATAGCTTGGCAATGGCAGCTCAAGCTCGATCAGGCGCGCGGCTTCGCTTTCATAGAAGTCGAACAGCTCAAACAGTTTTTCGACGTTGGCGTGTTCGAAGTTATAGGTCGACTGTTCAACTTCGTTCTGATGGAACACATCGCCATAGGTCACTTTGCCGAACGGGCCGTCGGTCCACACCAGGTCGTAGACTGAGTCGACGCCCTGCAGGTACATCGCCAGGCGCTCAAGGCCGTAAGTGATTTCGCCGGTGACCGGGTAGCACTCAATGCCACCTGCTTGCTGGAAATAAGTGAACTGCGTGACTTCCATACCGTTGAGCCAGACTTCCCAGCCCAGACCCCAGGCACCCAGTGTGGGCGACTCCCAGTTGTCTTCGACGAAACGAATGTCATGCACCAAGGGATCGAGGCCGACGTGCTTCAGGGAGCCGAGGTACAGCTCCTGAAAGTTGTCCGGGTTCGGCTTCAATACCACCTGGAATTGATAGTAGTGCTGCAAGCGGTTCGGGTTTTCGCCATAACGACCGTCGGTAGGACGACGGCTGGGCTGAACATATGCAGCGTTCCAGGTTTCCGGGCCGATGGCGCGCAGAAACGTCGCTGTATGGAATGTGCCGGCGCCGACTTCCATATCGTAGGGCTGAAGTACCACGCAACCTTGCTCGGCCCAGTATTGTTGGAGGGCGAGGATCAAGTCTTGGAAGGTACGCACGGCTGGCGTAGGCTGGCTCACGAAATTCACCTGTACTGGGGCTGCGATTTAAAGAGCGGGAGTATACCCGATTCGGCTGCGGCTCGACCCTTGGAGGCTTATGCCACGCTGCTTTTGGTGCAACGAAGACCCGCTGTATATCGATTATCACGATCAAGAGTGGGGAGTGCCTTTGCGCGATGCGCAGAAGCTCTTCGAGTTGTTATTGCTCGAAGGGTTCCAAGCAGGGCTCTCATGGATCACGATTTTGAAGAAACGCGCTCGTTATCGTGAAGTCATGTTCGGCTTTGACGTGCACAAAATTGCGCAGATGAGCGACGAGTACCTGGAAACACTGATGCTTGAGCCGGGCATCATTCGCAATCGTCTGAAGCTCAACGCCGCGCGGCGCAACGCTCAAGCCTGGTTGGCGCAAGACGACCCAGTGACTTGGTTATGGTCTTTTGTTGGCGGCGAGCCAAAGACCAACCACTTTAAAGACCGCAGCGAAGTCCCGGCAATCACACCGCAAGCGGAGGTGATGAGCAAAGCAATGAAGAAAGCGGGTTTTACCTTCGTCGGGCCGACCATTTGTTACGCTTTCATGCAGTCCTCGGGCATGGTCATGGATCACACCCTGGACTGTGATCGATACGCCGTCCTCGGCCGCTGATGGTTACAATGGTGGCCTTGCGAATTCAGGAGTGATTTGTGGATAAGTTTAAAGGTGCCCTTCTAGTTGGGCTTTTACGGTTATTTGCGTTGCTGCCATGGCGAGTGGTGCAGTGGGTTGGCGCGGCTATTGGTTGGCTGATGTGGAAAACCCCCAATCGCTCACGTGAAATCGTGCGCATCAATCTTTCCAAATGCTTTCCGGAAATGGACTCGGTCGAGCGCGAGCAATTGGTTGGCCGCAGCCTGATGGACATCGGCAAGACGTTGACTGAAAGCGCCTGTGCCTGGATTTGGCCCGCTCAGAAGTCGATTGATCTGGTGCGCGAAGTCGAAGGGCTTGAAGTGTTGGAAGCGGCGTTGGCGTCGGGTAAGGGCGTGGTCGGCATCACTAGCCACTTGGGCAACTGGGAGGTGTTGAACCACTTCTACTGCAACCAGTGCAAACCCATCATTTTTTATCGTCCGCCCAAGCTCAAAGCTGTGGATGACTTGCTGCGCAAACAGCGCGTGCAGTTGGGCAACCGCGTGGCCGCGTCGACCAAGGAAGGGATTCTCAGCGTCATCAAAGAGGTGCGTAAAGGCGGTTCGGTGGGTATTCCGGCTGACCCCGAGCCGGCTGAGTCTGCGGGGATCTTTGTACCGTTCTTTGCTGTTCAGGCGTTAACCAGCAAGTTTGTGCCGAATATGTTGGCTGGCGGTAAAGCAGTCGGCGTGTTCCTCCACGCCATGCGCCTGCCCGATGGTTCCGGCTACAAAGTGGTTCTGGAAGCTGCACCGGAAGCGATGTACAGCACCGACACCGCCACGTCAGTGGCGGCCATGAGCAAAGTCGTCGAGAAGTACGTGCGGGCTTATCCGAGCCAGTACATGTGGACGATGAAGCGCTTCAGAAGGCGCCCGGCTGGGGAAGAGCGCTGGTATTGAAAGACAAGATAACCGCCGGGCCGTGGATCTACAGAAGGATTATTTAATCCGCTGCGATCTTGATCAACTTGGCGTAGTAAAACCCATCGTGACCGCCCTCTTGAGGCAGCAGCTGACGACCATGCGGCTGCTTCAAACCGGGTGGTTGTTGGCCGAGCTGCCCGGCGATGTCCAACTCTCGTGCACTCGATGTCCGGGCAAGAAACGCGTCGACCACTTCAGTGTTTTCCATTGGCAACGTTGAACAGGTGGCGTAGAGCAGGATGCCGCCGACGTCTAGGGTTGGCCACAACGCGTCGAGCAGTTCACCCTGCAGCTTGGCTAGAGCCGGGATGTCGTCGGCCTGACGGGCGAGCTTGATATCTGGGTGGCGGCGAATCACCCCCGTAGCGGAACACGGCGCATCGAGCAGGATACGTTGGAACAGTTTGCCGTCCCACCACTGCTGAGTCTCGCGGGCATCTGCGGCGATCAGTTCGGCGCTTAGGCCTAGACGCTCCAGGTTTTCCTTCACCCGTACCAGACGCTTGGCTTCCAGGTCCACTGCGACCACGCCGGCCGATTGCGGCTGGACTTCAAGCAGGTGACAGGTCTTGCCGCCTGGCGCGCAACAGGCATCAAGTACCCGCTGGCCTGGGGCTAACTCAAGTAGGTCCGCCGCCAGCTGCGCTGCTTCGTCCTGAACACTGATCCAGCCCTCAGCAAAGCCCGGCAAGTTACGCACATCGCATGGCTCGCTCAGCACAATGCCGTCCTGGCTGAACGTGCAGGCGTGAGCGTCTATGCCTGCGCTCTGTAATAGTTGCATGTACGCGTCACGGCTGTGGTGACGGCGATTGACCCGCAAGATCATCGGTGGATGAGCGTTGTTGGCCACGCAGATAGCTTCCCACTGTTCCGGCCAATACGCCTTCAAGGCTTTTTGCAACCAGCGGGGGTGTGCGGTGCGAACCACTGGGTCATGTTCCAGTTCGACAAACAGCGCTTCACTTTCCCGTTGCGCGCGGCGCAGCACGGCGTTGATCAGCGCTTTGGCCCATGGTTTTTTCAGTTTGTCGGCGCAACCCACGGTTTCACCAATGGCGGCGTGCGCCGGAATACGCGTGTAGAGCAATTGATAGAGCCCCACCAGCAACAGCGCTTCAACATCGGCATCAACGCTTTTGAACGGCTTTTGAAGCAGTTTCGCTGCCAGCACAGACAGCCTTGGTTGCCAACGCGCCGTGCCGAAGGCCAGATCCTGGGTTAACCCACGATCACGGGCTTCAACGTTATCCAGTTGTTTTGGCAGCGAGCTATTCAGTGAAGCTTTGCCGCTGAGGACTACGGCGAGTGCTTTTGCGGCGGCGAGACGCGGGTTCATTGTTTAGTCACCACAGCACCGAGGACGGTGCCTTCGGCGAATTTCTCACGACGGCTGTTGAACAGGTCGGCGAAATTTAACGCTTTGCCCCCAGGTAGCTGCAAACGCGTCAGGCGCAAAGCGTTTTGTCCACAGGCCACAATCAGCCCGTCTTTACTGGCCGATAGAATTTCACCTGGTGTGCCCTGCCCTTCGTGGAGGCTGGCGGACAGCACTTTCAGCGACTCACCGTTAAGCGTGCTGTGGCTGATCGGCCATGGATTAAAGGCACGAATCAGTCGTTCAAGCTCGATGGCCGGTCGGCTCCAGTCGATGCGCGCTTCGTCTTTATTTAGTTTGTGGGCGTAGGTTGCCAGTGCATCGTCTTGAACCTCGCCGAGCAACGTCCCATCTGTCAGACCGCTAATGGCCTGAAGCACTGCTAGAGGACCGAGTTTGGCAAGACGGTCATGTAGAGTGCCGCCAGTGTCTTCAGCCGTGATCGGCGTGATGACTTTTAGCAGCATCGGTCCGGTGTCCAAGCCTGCTTCCATACGCATCACCGTCACGCCGCTTTCGGCGTCACCGGCTTCGACTGCGCGCTGAATCGGCGCCGCGCCACGCCAACGTGGCAGCAGCGACGCATGGCTATTGATGCAACCCAAGCGTGGGATATCCAGCACCACTTGCGGCAGGATCAGGCCGTAAGCGACCACTACCAGCAAATCAGGTTTGAGTGAGGCCATTTCGGCCTGAGCCTCGGCGTTGCGCAGCGTCGGCGGTTGTAGAACGACGATGCCGTGTTGCTCCGCGAGCTGTTTGACCGGGCTCGGCATCAGTTTCTGACCACGGCCAGCCGGGCGATCAGGCTGGGTATAAACCGCGATTACCTGATGGGGGCTGTCGAGCAAAGCCTGGAGGTGCTCGGCGGCAAATTCCGGGGTGCCGGCGAAGACGATGCGCAGTGGCTCGGTCATGGTTTTCTCTTAAATAAATGCGGACCCTATAGGGTTAAGTTGGATCAAGCCTGCTTGTGCAGTTTTTCCAACTTCTTTTTGATTCGATCGCGCTTGAGATTTGACAGGTAATCGACAAATAATTTGCCGTTCAAGTGATCGCACTCATGCTGAACGCACACAGCCAGCAACCCTTCGGCAATCAGCTCGAAAGACTTGCCGTCTCGGTCTAAAGCCGTAACCTTTACCTTATTGGGGCGGTCAACGTTTTCATAAAAACCTGGCACCGACAAGCAGCCTTCTTGATATTGCTCCATCTCCTCAGTGAGGATCTGGAACTGCGGGTTAATGAAAACCCGCGGTTCGCTGCGGTCTTCGCTGAGGTCCATGACCACGATGCGTTTATGAACGTTAACTTGGGTGGCCGCCAGCCCAATGCCTGGCGCTTCGTACATGGTTTCAAACATGTCATCGACCAACTGGCGAATGCCGTCGTCGACCACGGCCACCGGCTTGGCGATGGTGCGCAGGCGCGAATCGGGAAATTCAAGGATGTTTAAAATAGCCATATACGTTAGAGCTGCACTTGTAGGGTAAAGTCGAAAGTCGGCGGCCAGGCTTCTGACCAAAGGTCGAAGCTGGCAATCTAGCGAAACCCAAGCCTCTGGGACTCTGACTGTTTCACAGGAAGCCATATGATAAAGGGATTCACCGTATGAGGAAATCACTACTCGCCCTGCTGCTCTTGGCCTGCGCTGGCCTTAGTCAGGCGCAAGTGCAGTTGCGGGACGGTCATCCAGAGAATTACACGGTCGTTAAAGGCGACACGCTTTGGGATATTTCGGGAAAATTTCTGAGTGAACCTTGGAAATGGAAGGAAATCTGGAAGCAAAACCCGCAGATTGCCAACCCCGATTTGATTTATCCCGGCGACAAGCTGACGTTGATCTACGTGGATGGGCAGCCGCGTCTGGTGGTTAACCGCGGTGAGTCACGTGGGACCATCAAGCTGTCGCCACGCGTCCGCACTACGCCGATGGCTGAAGCGATCCCGAGCATACCGCTGGGCGTTATTAACAGTTACTTACTGAGCAACCGTATTGTCGATGATACGTCAGCGTTCATAAACGCCCCTTACATCGTCGCCGGTAACGCAGAAAGTGTCCTCAGCGGTGTGGGCGACCGGGTTTATGCCCGGGGTAATTTCGACTCGAACCATTTGGTATATGGGATTTTCCGTCAAGGTAAGACCTACATCGATCCTGTGACCGGAGCTGTCCTAGGAATTAATGCCGATGACATTGGTAGCGCCGAAGTCGTCGCCCATGAAGGGGACGTCGCAACCCTGATACTGCGGCGCTCCACTCAAGAAGTACGGCTGGCGGATCGCTTGTTTACGAGTGAGGAGCGGCCGATCAATTCGACTTTTTTTCCCAGTTCGCCAGGCACTAAGATTGATGGCTTGATCGTCGATGTACCGCGGGGTGTAACGCAGATTGGTGTGTTTGACGTAGTAACTTTAAACAAAGGCAGACGTGATGGTTTGGTCGAAGGCAACGTGCTGGCGATCTATAAAACGGGTGAACAGGTGCGCGACGACGTGTCCGGCGAACGAATAAAAATCCCGGACGAACGCTCGGGGTTACTTATGATTTTTCGCACTTATGAAAAGCTCAGCTATGGTTTGATACTTCATGCCACGCGTTCCTTGGCGGTCATGGACAAGGTGCGAAACCCGTAGAGCTATGTTTCAGAATAAGAGCGTGTTTTTTCCACAGGGCATGAACTTATCAAATAGTTACTAACAGAGTTATCCACAGGGTGTCCGTGCCAAAGATGAAGCGCAATAGGATCAAGGAAGATCTATGCCATTGTTCGAAACCGCTCTTGTTCCACCCGCTGAACTCGAAGCGCGTCTGCGTATACATCGTCTACCGGAGGTCGGGCCGAAACGCTTTCATCGGCTGATAAGCGCATTTGGCTCGGCTTCGGCGGCGCTCAGTGCGCCGGCCAGCGCGTGGCGGGCTTTGAGAATTCCTAGCGCCTGTGCCGATGCTCGTCGCTGTCCGAACGTACGCGATGGCGCCGGTGTTGCAATGGCCTGGCTTGAGCGTCCCGGCCAGCATTTGTTGATGTGGGACGACCCTCACTACCCTGCGTTACTCGCTGAAATTCCCGACGCTCCGCCGCTGTTGTTCGTGGCCGGTGACGCCGGAATTCTCGAACGGCCCCAAATAGGTATGGTTGGCAGTCGGCGTGCTTCCAAGCCGGGACTGGACACCGCCACTGCGTTTGCCCGAAGTCTGGCTGGCGCGGGTTTTGTCATCACCAGCGGCCTCGCGCTGGGTATTGACGGCGCCGCCCACCAAGGTGCGCTGGACGTTGGCGGGCAGACGATTGGCGTGCTTGGCACAGGCATTGAAAATTTTTATCCACAGCGTCACCGGCAGCTTGCCGCCACCATGTGCGCGCAAGGTGGCGCTGTGATTTCCGAGTTTCCCCTAGACGCCGGGCCACAACCTAGCAACTTTCCCCGACGCAATCGAATCATCAGCGGCTTGTCGGTTGGGGTGTTGGTGGTCGAAGCCAGTGTGCGCAGCGGATCGCTGATAACTGCACGCTTGGCCGCCGAGCAAGGACGTGAGGTGTATGCCATTCCGGGGTCAATTCACCACCCAGGCGCACGCGGTTGTCATCAACTGATTCGTGACGGTGCGGTGCTAGTAGAAACCGTCGAGCACATCATCGAGGCCTTACGCGGCTGGCAAACCGTAGCCAGTGCTATTCCGACGTCCACGGTCGCTACAGCCGAACGAGTACGTCATCCCTTGCTCGACTTATTACATGCCGCGCCGCATACCAGCGAGGCGCTGGCGCTCTCAATCGGCTGGTCATTGCCCGAGGTATTGGCTGCATTGACCGAGCTAGAGCTTGAAGGGCATATAAGTGGTGAGGCCGGGAGATGGTTTGCTCGTGCGTGCTGAGGTTAAACTGCGCGCAGTTGTTACTCGGAGATGGCGCAAATGGTTAGCAGTTGGCGTGTGCAGCAAGCCGCACGAGAAATTCGAGCGGGCGCGGTGATTGCCTATCCAACCGAGGCGGTATGGGGCTTGGGCTGCGATCCGTGGAATGAAGACGCGGTATATCGGTTGTTAGCAATCAAGTCGCGTCCCGTGGATAAGGGCCTGATTTTGGTAGCCGATAACATTCGCCAATTCGATTTTCTGCTCGAAGATTTTCCGGAAACCTGGCTCGACCGCATGTCTGCGACTTGGCCTGGACCCACTACATGGCTGGTGCCGCATCAAGACCTGTTACCCGAATGGATCACGGGTCTTCATGACACAGTCGCGTTGCGCGTGAGTGATCATCCACAGGTACGTGAGTTGTGTGCGTTGGTCGGGCCGTTGATTTCGACATCCGCCAATCCGGCTGGGCGTCCGGCGGCCCGGACGCGCATTCGAGTGGAGCAGTATTTTCGAGGAGAGATTGATTTGGTGCTCGGCGGTCTGTTGGGCGGCCGTAAGCACCCGAGTCTGATTCGAGACCTGGTGACGGGCGAAACCGTTCGCCCGGGTTAGGTCGTAAGATCAAGGAATCAAAATGGTCGATCCCGTAGTGCGACGTGCGCTGAGTTCGATGTGCGCCTTGGCGGCATCTTTGAGTGCATAGCGCTGGATGTCATCTACCTTGAGCTTGCCCTCGGCGATCAGGGCGAATACGTCGGTGGCCATGGTTTGCAGGTTTTCCGCATTGTTGGCGTAGGTCGTCAGCGTTGGGCGCGTGACGTACAGCGAGCCTTTTTGCGCAAGAATGCCAAGATTGACCCCTGCCACTGGCCCTGACGCATTGCCGAAGCTGATCAACAGACCGCGCGGCGCGAGGCTGTCCAACGAGGTCAGCCAAGTATCCTGGCCAACGCCGTCGTACACCACCGGGCATTTCTTGCCGTCGGTCAACTCGAGAACCCGCTTGACCACGTCTTCTTTGCTGTAATCGATGGTTTCCCAGGCACCCAGCGCTTTGGCATGCGCCGCTTTCTCAGCGGAACTGACCGTGCCGATCAGTTTAACGCCCAAGGCCTTCGCCCACTGGCACGCCAGAGAACCTACGCCGCCAGCTGCTGCATGAAACAGCACGGTTTCGCCGCTCTTAAGCGCATATGTCTGGTGAAACAGATACTGCACGGTCAGGCCCTTGAGCATTACCGCAGCCGCTTGTTCAAAGCTGATCGAGTCCGGCAGTTTCACCAGGTTCGCGGCTGGAAGAACATGCACCTCGCTGTAAGCGCCCAAGGGGCCACTTGCGTAAGCCACGCGGTCGCCGACCTTGAACTGGCGAACGTCGCTACCAACCGCTTCGACGATGCCCGCTCCTTCTGTGCCCAGGCCGGACGGCATTGACGGTGCCGGGTAAAGACCGCTACGGAAATAAGTGTCGATGAAGTTCAGGCCAATCGCTTTGGTGCGCACGCGGACTTGCTGAAGACCTGGTTCGGCGGGTTCGAACTCCACATATTCAAGAACCTCGGGGCCGCCAATGATGCTGAACTGGATACGCTTTGCCATCTGTTCTCTCCGGTGATGAATTGAAACAAGAAATGCAGGTAGCCATCGGACCCGATCCCTTGATCCCCGTCAACAGCGTCAGCCATATGGCCAATGGTATGCTAAGCGCCAATTTGCCAGCCCCGCTGATCCTCACGGTTCAACGACGTTACAAGGTGACCCGATGACAACCCGCACCGACGCTGTAAAAGCTTACTTGCTCGACCTGCAAGACCGAATTTGCAATGTGCTGGAAAGCGAAGATGGCGGCGCACGCTTTGCTGAAGATGCCTGGACGCGGCCAGCAGGTGGAGGCGGGCGCACCCGCGTCATCGGAAACGGTGATGTGATCGAAAAAGGTGGGGTCAATTTTTCTCACGTTTTCGGCAGCGGCTTACCGCCGTCCGCCAGCGCACATCGGCCTGAGTTGGCCGGGCGTGGTTTCGAGGCGTTGGGCGTGTCGCTGGTGATTCATCCGCACAACCCTCATGTGCCAACATCCCACGCGAACGTGCGGTTTTTCATCGCCGAAAAAGAAGGCGAAGAACCGGTCTGGTGGTTTGGTGGCGGCTTCGATCTGACCCCGTACTACGCCGTTGAAGAGGACTGCGTTCACTGGCACCGTATTGCCGAACAGGCTTGCGCGCCGTTCGGGGCCGATGTTTATCCCCGTTATAAAGCCTGGTGCGACACCTATTTCCATATTAAGCATCGCAACGAGCCGCGCGGGATTGGCGGCCTGTTTTTCGATGACTTGAATGAGTGGGATTTTGATACCAGCTTTGCTTTCGTTCGTGCCATCGGCGACGCTTACATCGACGCATATTTGCCCATCATTCAACGTCGTAAAAACATGGCCTACACAAAGAAGCAGCGTGAGTTTCAGGAATTTCGCCGTGGACGTTATGTCGAGTTCAACTTGGTCTACGACCGGGGCACTCTATTCGGTCTGCAATCGGGTGGCCGTACCGAGTCGATTCTAATGTCGCTGCCGCCACAAGTTCGCTGGAGCTACGATTGGAAGGCTGAACCGGGCACCGAAGAAGCGCGCCTGACTGAGTACTTCTTGCAGGACCGGGATTGGTTGGCGCTGGCCTGATAGGCCGCGGCTTGATTTTCCAAGTGAGTTCGGTCATTCAGGTGATTCACCTGTGGGAGCTGATTCAATAGTGACTGCCTCAGTCCAAACGCCACAAAGACCGAATCAGGAAGTTTTCCATGGACCATTATGTCGTTTTTGGTAACCCCATAGGCCACAGCAAATCGCCACTGATTCATCGTTTGTTCGCGAAGCAAACGGGAGAGCAGCTCGAATACAGCACCTTGCTAGCGCCGCTGGATGACTTCATCGGTTGTGCAAAGAATTTCTTTGAAAACGGATGCGGTGCCAACGTCACCGTGCCGTTCAAGGAGCAGGCTTTTCGTTTCGCAGACAGCTTGACTGAACGTGCGCAACGCGCGGGTGCTGTGAACACCTTGCGCAAAGGTTTAGACGGTCGCCTGTTGGGCGATAACACTGATGGTGCCGGGCTGGTGCGGGATCTGACCGTGAATGCCGGCGTGGCTTTGAAGGGAAAGCGTATCCTGTTGCTCGGTGCGGGCGGCGCGGTACGGGGCGCGCTGGAGCCATTGTTGGCCGAGAAGCCAGCGGTGTTGGTGATCGCTAACCGTACGGTTGAAAAAGCCGAGCAACTTGCCCAGGAATTCACCGATTTAGGGCCAGTTTTTGCCAGTGGCTTTGATTGGCTGGAGGAGTCATTTGACGTAATTATCAACGCAACCTCCGCCAGTCTTGCCGGTGAGGTTCCGCCGATTACCTCCAGTTTGATCCAGCAGGGGCATACCGTTTGCTACGACATGATGTATGGCAAAGAACCTACGCCATTCTGCCGTTGGGCCACGGACCATGGCGCGGCCAACGTTTTGGACGGCTTGGGCATGCTTGCCGAACAAGCGGCCGAAGCGTTCTACCTGTGGCGCGGGATGCGTCCGCACACAGCGCCAGTATTGGCTGAATTACGGCGCCAGTTGGCCAGCACCTGATGAGCTAAGGCGTTAGTCGACAAACAGAATCGGGCATTTATCGGCACCTTCCAGCTTGCGCAGTTCATCGACTACCTGCGGCCGGGCGCTTTTCAGCGTCAGGCTGCGGTTTAGGCCACGTAAACGGCGGGCTTCTTGATGAAGCATTTCAACGCCGGAGTAATCGATGAAGTTGATTTGCTGCGCTTCGATCACCACGCGCAGGCCTTTGCTGCTTTGCAAACGGACCTGCAGGTAGTGGCTGGCGCCAAAGAAAATCGATCCGCCCACCCGCAAAATATCATCATCGCCGTCGCGCCACTGCTGGACTCGCGGCTGCGAGGTGCGCTTGAGATAGAAGAACAGTGAGACCAGCACGCCCGCGTAAATCGCCGTTTGCAACTCCAATAGCAACGTGGCCAGGCAGGTCAACGCCATCACCACAAACTCCGCCCGACTCACACGAAACAGTGCGCGAATACCGCGACGGTCAACCAAGCCCCAGCAGATCAATAGAATTGATGCAGCCATGCTTGGAATCGGAATGTGCGCAATCAACGATGCGCCGCACAGCGCAAATAGCGCTACCCATAAGGCCGAAAACACTCCGGCCAATGGTGAACGCGCGCCGGCGTCATAACTTAATGCCGCGCGCGTGAACGAACCCGCCGAGAGGTACCCAGAAAATAACGAGCCGACCATGTTCGACAGACCTTGGGCGCGGACTTCCTGATTGGCATCGAGTAATTGTTGTGAGCGCGTCGATAGCGAGCGAGCAATAGACAGGCTGGTCACCAGCCCGAGCATGCCCACCGCGACGGCGCTGGGCAGTAATTTTAGAATCAGCTCCACGTCCAGCGGCAGCGCGCTGAAAGGTGGTAAATGCCCGACAAACGCATGGACCAGTTGCACCTGCCCAAACTTTTCCGGCCATAGCCACACCAGAGAACCGGCACCTGACAACGTAATCAACAAGGTTGGCCAGCGTGGGAGAAAGTATTTCAGGGTCCCACCGACGACCAGGGTCAGGGCGCCGAGGATCAGCGATGAAGAGTCAATCTCCCGCCGATGTTCAAGCAGGGCAGATATGCTTTTCAGCGCGGTGGATTGGCTGCTCACCTCCAACCCCAAAAAGCTCGGCAGCTGGCCCAGCGCGATCACTACGGCGGCGCCCAAGGTAAAACCCAATATCACTGAATGTGAAACGAAGTTCACCAGCGCCCCGAAACGTAGCAACCCCAACAGCCATTGAAACAGCCCGCCGATGAACGTCAGCAGCAAAATCAGTGTGATGTAATCGTTACTGCCGGGTACCGCCAACGGACTGATGCTCGCGTAGAGCACGATAGAAATTGCCGCAGTGGGCCCGCATATCAAGTGAAACGACGAGCCCCACAAACAGGCGATCAATACCGGAACAATGGCCGCATAAAGACCGTACTCCGGCGGTAATCCTGCGATCAAGGCATAAGCGATGGATTGCGGCAGTGCCAGAATTGCCCCACTCAAGCCTACGAGCGCGTCGTTACCAACACTGGCGCGGGTTTGTCGGGGAAGCCAATCCAGGAACGGAAAGAGTGTGTGGCGGTTGAACCAACCCATGAATCTCTCAGTGGTTTTACAAAAGCGTGAAAGTGGGATTTTAGCCATTTCGATGCAGGGTCACGGTGTGTGGTGACTGCTTGGCAGTCAATCGCAAGCAAGCTCGCTCTTATGTGATATGGGGCACACAGCCCATACCTGTAGGAGCAGGCTTGCCAGCGAAGCTTTTACCGTTACAACTTTGCTTTTACAGCAGTCAACGCGTCTTTCTGGTCGATGGTTTTTACGCCGTCGAGCCATTTTTCCAGAACAGCAGGGTTGGCTTTGATCCAGGCTTTGGCCGCTTCTGCGTTGGTGATTTTCTTGCTCACCACTTCAGACATGATGCTGTTTTCCATCTCTTGCGTGAAGCTCAGGTTGGTCAGAAGCTTGCCGACGTTCGGGCACGCATCGGCATAACCTTTGCGAGTCAGGGTGAACACGCTGCCGGTGTCGCCGAAATACGCCTCTCCGCCTTTGAGATAGTGCATTTTCATCTGCACGTTCATTGGGTGCGGCGTCCAGCCAAGGAACACTACAAAGGTGTTTTTCTTCACGTTGCGAGCGACTTCGGCCAGCATTGCCTGTTCGCTGGACTCAACCAGTTTCCACTGGCCCAGATCAAACTCGTTTTTCTTGATGATGGTCGCCAGCGAAATATTGGCCGGTGCGCCGGAGCCAATGCCGTAGATTTTTTTGCCGAATTTATCAGCGTACTTATTCAGATCGGAAAAGTTGTGTACGCCTGCGTCCCAGACGTAATCCGGCACGGCGAGGGTGAACTCGGTGCCATCCAGGTTTTTGGTCAGTTGAGTGACTTCGCCATTGGCAATGAACTTGTCATAGAAACCTTGCTGGGCCGGCATCCAGTTACCCAAGAATATATCCACTTGGCCGTCCTTGAGGCCACCGTAGGCGATCGGTACAGCCAGTGTGTCCACCTTGGCTTTGTAACCCATACCATCGAGCAAGAAGCCGGTAATCGCATTGGTAGCCGCAATATCGCTCCAGCCGGGATCAGCCATTTTTACCGTGCTGCAGCTCTGATCAGCGGCGAAGGCCGAAACGCTGGTCAAAGCAATAAACCCGACCGCCAGTGTTGTGGATAACTTCATTTGGTTGTGCCCCTTTGGTTTTTTTTGATTTTGGCAGGGTTAAGGTTGTGGATAACGTGCCTTACGCTCCAAATCGTCGAGGTCGATATGGTTGCGCATGTATTGCTGACTGGCGTCTACCAGCGGCTGGTGATCCCAACTCTTCAGCTTGCCGATTGCCAGCGATTGGGCGACAAAACGTCGACGACGCTGGCTGGCGAGCACCTGATGGTGTATCGCCGGAATATCCCATTTGGCCCGTGCTTCGGCCAGAAACGCAGTGAACAACTGTTGATGAGACGTTGACTGGCTTAGCTCTTCCAGCTCCTTGGGATCGTTGTGCACATTAAACAACATGCACGGATCCTGCTCTGAATAAATGAATTTATAGGCGCCGCGACGAATCATCATCAGCGGGCTAATCGTTCCTTCAGCCATATATTCACCAAACACTTCGTCGTGTCCGGCTTCACCATTCAAATGCGGTACTAGCGAACGACCATCAAGCGGTAGACCGGCATCTAACTCGCCCCCGGCCAACGCCACGAAGGTTGGAAGCAAATCGGCGGTGGAGACGGCTGAGCCTACGCGACGCGCGGTGAATTGGCCTGGAGCGTAGACCAGCAATGGCACGCGTGCGGCCATCTCAAACCAGTGCATTTTGTACCAAAGACCACGTTCGCCCAACATGTCCCCGTGGTCGCCCGAAAACACGATGATAGTGTCGTTGGCTAGGCCAGCGTCTTCGAGAGTTTGTAGCAGCTTGCCGATGTTGCTGTCGATGTAGCTGCACGCACCGAAGTAGGCGCGACGGGCATCGCGAATCTTATCCACAGGCATCGGTTTGTCCCACAGATCATAGACCTTGAGCAGACGTTGCGAATGTGGGTCCAGCGCCGCCTGATCGGCGTGGGCGGGCGGCATTGGTATGTCTTCGTCGGCGTACAGATCCCAGAACGGTTTCGGGATGGTGTACGGGTCGTGCGGGTGAGTCATGGAAACGGTCAGGCAGAACGGCGCATCACCATCTTCACGGATGTAATCGAACAAATACTGCTGTGCCTTGAATACCACCTCTTCATCGAAATCCAACTGATTGGTACGCACGCATGGCCCGGCTTGCAGCACCGACGCCATATTGTGGTACCAGCTAGGTCGGACATTCGGCTCGTCCCAGTTCACAGCCCAACCGTAATCGGCGGGGTAAATGTCACTGGTGAGGCGTTCTTCGTAGCCGTGCAACTGATCCGGGCCGCAGAAGTGCATCTTGCCGGACAGTGCGGTTTTGTAGCCTAAACCTCGCAAATAGTGGGCGTAGGTCGGTATGTCAGCTGGAAAATCGGCAGCGTTGTCGTAGGCGCCGATCTTGCTTGGCAATTGACCGCTGACCAAGGTAAATCGAGAGGGGGCACACAGCGGGCTGTTGCAGTAGGCGGCATCGAACACCACGCCTTCAGCGGCGAGGCGGCTCAAATTCGGCATTTTGACTGGAGATGAGGCGTAAAACGGCAACATCGGCGCGGCCATCTGATCGGCCATGATAAAAAGAATATTCTTGCGCTTCATGTATTCGCGGCATTCCATAGTGAAAATTTATGCGAGAGTGCTGGACCTGAGAATGCGACCCATGGACTTAGCGGTAAAGCCCATGCCAAACAATGCCTAGGATAAGTTCAGCTTATGTATGAAGCCCTTGGTGGTTTGTCTTTGGATTTGATGCGGGCGTTTGAAGCCGCTGCCAGACATCGTAGTTTTACCGCTGCGTCGGTTGAGCTGGGCACCACTCAGCCTGCGGTCAGCCAGCAGATCAAGCGTCTCGAAGAACAACTGACGACCCGATTGTTTGACCGCATCTACCGGGGCATTGAGCTAACCGAAGCGGGCGAAGTTTTGTTTAGCTACGTGCAGTCGGGCTTGCAGTCCATCGATGGTGGATTACATGCGATTACTGCACAGCGTCAGCACGAAGTGTTACAGGTAGCCACCGACTTTGCGTTTGCGGCTTATTGGCTCATGCCGCGCTTGCATCGCTTCCACAAAGCTAACCCGGACGTGGACGTCAGTTTGGTTACCAGTGAGCGTAGCCATAACATGCTGCGGGCTGATGTCGATGTGGCGGTATTGTTCGGTGACGGGCGTTTTAAGCAGGGCGAAAGCCGTTGGTTGTTCAGTGAAGAAGTGTTTCCTGTGTGCAGCCCGCAATTGGTAGCAGGCAGGACATTACCGTTGCCGACTGAAGCGTTGCTTGACCTTCCCTTGCTGCATTTACGCGGTGAGGGCAGCAGTAATTGGTTTGATTGGAGCGGAGTTTTCCGTGAACTCAATTTGCGCCAGGCTCCGGCCCCAGGCCAGTTGCGCTTCGACAATTACACGCTGTTGATCCAAGCCGCTATTGCCGGCCAAGGAGTTGCCATCGGCTGGCGGCATCTAGTGGATGCTTTGCTAGAACAAAATCTACTTTGCAGGCCCATCGCTGCTACCGCCATCTCAGCGTGCGGCTATTACGTAGTTTTGCCGCAACGCAAACGCCGGGTGCAACTGGTGCAACAGTTTGTCGATTGGCTGGCGACGGAGCAGGCGCAAAGCGGCGATTCGCTGGCGGGACGGACGTTGCCGTCGATTGCTGTATAGGCGTATTTTTCTCTGTAGGAGAGGCTGCCTGCGCCTTCGACGCGGCGCTTACGCGAAACAAAAGCAAGGCGAGAGGCCAGTTGCGATGATCAAAATCTGCCGTCTCGCCCGCGTGTTGGCTCAGTGAGTCTGCGTCGGGCGCAGGATCAATTCAGCACGTTATCCAAAATGGTGTAAATGACGCCTGTGGTAATTGCGACCAGCACCACATCCGGCCCTACCCGGCGCCATTCATAACCTTCGTAACGAGGTAACTGTTCAAGTGCGCGCGGGTCAATCGGTTCGCCGTAACCATAAGGCAGTGGGCGGCCACGCTCCAATCGGATGTCTGGCGGTAATGGCCGACCCCGGGAGAAGTACTCATGGTGATCATGGAAGCTGCGACGTGCCTCGTCGAAGTTCTCCGGCGGCCGGCGTGGACCGTGTTCATCATGGTCATAATGGCGGTCGTCATGGCCGTCATGGCCGTGATTGTCGTCTCGGTAATTTTCGTCCTGATGATTGTCGCCTCCACGTCCGTGATCGTGCTGATCACGGTCATCGGCGTGCAACAACGGACTGGCGCTCATGATCATCATGATCCCCAGGCCTGCAACTAAACGGGTTGGCAGTTTCATTTCTCGATCCTCGAAATTCGGTCAGCAAAAAGGGTTCTAAGCCGCCGCCAGGAACCCTTTTCGCTTGTAACTTAGTGTGTTTATTGAGGTTTAAATTCCTCTTCAGAGCAATCTTTACCCTTTGCTGACACGGGCGCTACGAACGCCGCTTGCCAACGCGGAACACAGGCTCAGTACGTCGTCGATGGCTTGGTTTGGAGAGGTGGCCTTGGCGATTTTGTCGACCAGGGCCGAACCGACCACTACACCTTCTGCCAACCTCGCGATATCAGCGGCTTGTTCCGGGGTACGGATGCCAAAGCCGACGCTGATCGGCAGATCGGTGTGGCGACGTAAACGCTCAATCGCGTATTTGACTTGGTCCGAAGTCGCCGACCCAGCGCCAGTAACTCCGGCAACAGACACGTAGTAGACGAAGCCAGAGCTTCGCTCCAAGACCGTTGGCAGGCGTGCGTCATCGGTGGTTGGGGTGGTCAAGCGGATAAAATCGATACCGGCAGCCTGCGCCGGCGTGGCCAGCTCAGCGTCATGTTCGGGCGGCAGGTCTACGATGATCAAGCCATCGACGCCGACGGCTTTGGCTTCTGCCACGAAGGCCTCAACACCGAAGCGGTGAATCGGGTTGTAGTAGCCCATCAGCACAATCGGT
The DNA here is from genome assembly GCF_035019745.1 of Pseudomonas sp. 10S5. NCBI lineage: Bacteria > Pseudomonadati > Pseudomonadota > Gammaproteobacteria > Pseudomonadales > Pseudomonadaceae > Pseudomonas > Pseudomonas sp. 10S5. The sequence goes on along the minus strand of NZ_JASJVL010000016.1, from coordinate 75,850 downwards.
GTGGAGTGGTTGTCGACGCGGAATTCGCGAACCATGTTTAGGGTTTTTGCCAGGGTTTGACCTGCGTCCAAAGCGCGCAAGGTCGCCAACTGAATCGCCAGCCCGTCGGCCATGGGATCGGTGAACGGCATGCCCAACTCGATAACATCGGCTCCGGCCTCCGGTAGGCCCTTGAGGATTGCCAGGGAGGTTTCATAACCCGGGTCGCCAGCGGTGATAAAGGTTACCAGCGCGGCCCGGCCTTCGGCTTTCAATTCTGCGAAACGTTGTTCGAGACGGCTCATACCAATTGCTCCTGGGACTTGTTGGCAGCGGTCATGTGGCTCATCACGGTTTGCATGTCTTTGTCACCACGGCCCGAGAGGCAAACCACCATCAAGTGATCATCGCGCAGGTTGGTGGCGCGTTTCATGGCTTCGGCCAATGCGTGAGCTGTTTCGAGCGCCGGGATAATGCCTTCCAGCAGGCAGCAATGGTGGAACGCCTCGAGTGCTTCGTCGTCGGTGATACTGACGTACTCGACGCGTTTCATTTCGTGCAGGTAAGCGTGTTCCGGGCCAATGCCAGGGTAGTCGAGGCCAGCAGAAATCGAGTGCGCGTCTGTGATCTGGCCGTCGGTATCTTGTAGTAGATAAGTGCGGTTGCCGTGCAGAACCCCCGGTACGCCGCCGTTCAGGCTGGCGGCGTGTTTGTCGGTATCGACGCCATGACCGCCAGCTTCAACGCCAATGATTTCGACACTGGCGTCATCCAGAAAGGGGTGAAACAGGCCCATGGCGTTGGAGCCGCCACCGACGCAAGCAATCAGACTGTCTGGCAGACGGCCTTCTTTTTCTTGCAGCTGTTCTTTGGTTTCTTTGCCTATGATTGATTGAAAGTCGCGAACCATCGACGGATAAGGATGTGGGCCAGCCACGGTTCCAATCATGTAGAAGGTGTCCTCGACGTTGGTAACCCAATCGCGTAGAGCTTCGTTCATCGCGTCTTTCAGAGTGCCGGTGCCGGAAATGACTGGCACGATCTCAGCGCCCAGCAGCCTCATGCGAAACACGTTGGCCTGTTGCCGTTCTATGTCGGTTGCGCCCATATAGATAACGCACGGAAGACCGAAACGCGCTGCTACGGTCGCTGTGGCCACGCCATGCATGCCAGCACCTGTTTCAGCGATCAGGCGTGTTTTACCCATACGTTTGGCAAGCAACACCTGGCCGATGCAGTTATTAATTTTGTGCGCGCCGGTGTGGTTCAGTTCTTCGCGCTTAAAGTAGATTTTTGCGCCGCCGCAATACTCGGTCAGACGTTCGGCGAAATATAGTGGATTTGGACGGCCCACATAGTCGCGCTGAAAGTAGGCGAGTTGCTTAAGAAATTCGGGATCGACCTTGGCGGCTTCGTATTCTCGGTCAAGGTCGAGCACCAGGGGCATTAGGGTTTCAGCCACGTAACGGCCGCCAAATGAGCCAAACAGGCCGTTTGCATCAGCGCCTTTGCGAAAATGGGTCTGGGTCATGGGACCTCCAAGTGATGTATCGAAAATGATTAGCCGTTGAGGCAGTACAACCACTTTAACCAGCGCCATCGCCGATGAAAACCGATAAGATCGACGCGACTTGTCAGAAAAACTCACGGATACCATGAGCCGAGATCTCCCCCCTCTTAATGCCTTACGCGCTTTTGAAGCGGCTGCCCGTTTAAGCAGCGTCAGCAAGGCTGCCGAGCAGCTCCACGTTACCCACGGCGCGGTCAGTCGGCAGCTCAAAGTGCTGGAAGAGCACTTGGGCCTCGCGTTGTTCGTCAAAGACGGGCGTGGCCTTAAACTCACAGATGCAGGTATTCGGTTGCGCGATGCCAGCGCTGACGTATTTGAACGCTTGCGCTCGGTCTGCGCTGAATTAACTCAAACCAGCGCCGACGCCCCCTTTGTTCTGGGCTGCTCAGGAAGCCTGCTGGCACGCTGGTTTATTCCGCGTCTGGGGCGTCTGAACGCGGAGTTACCAGATTTGCGCCTGCATTTGTCGGCCGGGGAAGGTGATTTTGATCCCCGTCGTCCCGGGTTGGATGCCTTACTGGTTTTTGCCGAACCGCCTTGGCCCTCAGACATGCAGGTATATGAGCTCGCCAGTGAGCGGATTGGCCCAGTGATGAGTCCCCGGTTTTCCGGTTTTGAAAAACTTCGTCATGCGCCGGTGCGGTCATTGACGAGCGAAACGCTGTTACAAACCACGTCTAGGTTGCAAGCTTGGCCGATTTGGGCTCAGAAAAACGGGATCGAGCCAGACGCGCTGCATTATGGTCAGGGTTTTGAGCATTTGTATTATTTGCTAGAAGCAGCTGTTGCAGGATTAGGCATTGCGATCGCGCCGGAGCCGCTGGTGGCGGATGACCTACGTGCCGGACGCCTAGCGGCACCTTGGGGCTTTAGTGAGACACCGGCGCGGCTGGCGTTGTGGATTCCGAAACGCGCCGCAGATGGGCGCGCTCAGCAATTGGCGCAGTGGCTAAAAGCCGAGCTTGAGCGGGGAGCCAGAGGCTGAATCAATCGCGCCTGAACAACAGGTAGGCAGCCAGCAGACCGATTGCACCGACCGCAACGCCAGCGGTGGTCCACGGGTGTTCTTGCGCGTAATCGCGAGTAGCAAGACCCGTTTCGCGAGTTTTGTCTTTAACTTCGGCGTACACATCGCTAAGCAAGCTGCGTGAATGGCTTAGCGCATTTTCAGCGTTGGCTTTGAGGCTTTTCAGGGTTTTGCGCGACTCGTCCGACGCATCGGATTTAAGGCTCTCAAGGGATTTAAGAAGACTTTCGATCTCGGCTTCCATGCTTTGCAACGAGGCTTTACGTAGAGAGGTGTTAGCCATAGTGGCTCTCCTGCAGTGATGAGTGGCGTGTGTTGTTTCCGACTCCGAGGTTTCAGGAAAGTGCGGCGGTACCTGAACTTTTCAAAAGTTTTTGCCCACAGAGTAAGTAGCAATTCGCTGCTACGCTCTTAACGACATCTTTGGGAGAACTGCCATGAGTGATCACCACACTTACAAAAAAGTCGAGCTGGTTGGCTCATCGTCCACCACCATCGAAGACGCGATCGACAACGCCATCGCTGAAGCGGCCAAAAGCATCAAGCACCTGGAGTGGTTCGAAGTACTGGAGACTCGCGGCCATATTGAAGATGGGAGGGTTGCGCACTACCAGGTGACGTTGAATGTAGGCTTTCGAATCGCGAATAGCTGATCACGCTGAACTTTTGCACTGGCTGATTGCCATAAAATCCGCTACAAACAGTGAACCCGCTGTCGCGAAATCGTTGGCGTGGTTAATGATTAGGTTGCGTCCCAACCTGGTTAACCTAACGAGGGAGTGTGACCGATGAAGAAGTTTGTATTGGCGATAGCGCTGTTAAGCATTGCAGGTACCGCGATGGCCGCTGGCAAGTCCTGCGATGATTTAAAATCGGAAATCGATGCGAAAATCAAAGCTAAAGGTGCCTCGTCTTACAGCCTTGAGGTCGTTGCGAAAGGCAGCTCGACGGATGCTAAGGTTGTGGGCACCTGTGAGGCCGGCACCAAGGAAATTGTGTACAAGCGCGGCTAATGCGTAAGGCTTAACAAAAACCGACGCCCTCAAGGGCGTCGGTTTTTTACGTAAGTTTCCCGCCTTTCGTTGATCTGCGCAGCCTGCAAAGATTCAGCCCAGTACAGTTTCCGCCAGAATCTCGTAAGAGCGCAATCGATCGGCGTGGTCGTACATGTCGCAAGTAAAGATTAGTTCGTCGGCTTGGGTCTGCTCCACTAACACTTCAAGCTTGGCGCGAATTTTCAGCGCGCTGCCGACCATTGCCAACCCTAGGAAATCAGCCACGGCTTCACGTTCGTGGGGCAACCATAAGCCTTCCATGGTTTTTACCGGAGGTTTCTGGACCAAGCTTTGGCCCCGCATCAACGAAAGAATCCGCTGGTAAAGCGAGGTCGCCAGATAATCGGCGTGCTCATCGGTATCGGCGGCCGCCAATGGCACGCCGAGCATGACGTAAGGATCGTCCAGGTAGATCGACGGCTTGAAATGGTTACGATAAACCCGAATCGCTTCGTGCATGTAACGCGGCGCGAAATGGGATGCGAAGGCGTAAGGCAAACCGCGCTCGCCGGCCAGTTGTGCGCTGAACAAGCTAGAGCCCAGTAACCAGACCGGCACGTTGGTGCCCGTACCCGGTACGGCAATTACCCGCTGATTCGGCGTGCGAGGACCTAGATAGCGCAGCAATTCGGACACGTCTTCAGGAAAATCGTCCGCGCTGCCGGAGCGTTCGCGGCGCAAGGCGCGGGCGGTCATTTGATCCGATCCTGGCGCGCGGCCCAGGCCCAAATCGATGCGGCCTGGATATAAGCTGGCGAGAGTTCCGAATTGTTCTGCTATCACCAGCGGTGCGTGATTGGGCAGCATGACGCCACCGGCGCCGACGCGAATGGTCGAGGTGCCACCGGCTACATAGCCAATCAGGACTGAGGTCGCCGAGCTGGCGATGCCGTCCATGTTGTGGTGTTCGGCCACCCAAAAACGGTTATAGCCAAGCTTTTCAACGTGTCTGGCTAAATCCAACGAGTTGCGAAGCGATTGCGCTGAGCCAGCATCTTGGCGCACTGGCACCAGATCGAGGGTAGAGATTTTGACATCCGCTAAACGTTTCATAAGCCACTAATAGCCTCTGGAGTATGCCGTGCAGGTTTGCGCCAAGACGTTTAACGGCGAACAGAACCCACGATAACGTGTAATGAAAATAGGGGCGTATTTTCGCGTTTCAATGGCTGGTGCCGAAATATCCTACTGAAACAGTAGGAAATGCCCTTTGGTTGAACTTTGTAAAGCCTACACTCCTCAGAACTCTAGTCATTGTGCAAACCGTCTGCACGCGTTCAATACATGCATGAGGAGAAACCATGAGCATCGTTAAAAAAGCATCAGCCCACTGGAAAGGCGATCTGAAAAACGGTATTGGCAGCATCTCTACCGAAACCAACGTACTTAACAAAGCACCTTACGGCTTCAAGGCCCGATTTGAAGGCGGTAAGGGCACCAACCCTGAAGAACTGATTGGCGCGGCACATGCTGGCTGCTTTTCAATGGCACTGTCGATGATTCTTGAGGGCGCGGGCCTCGAAGCCGACAGCATCGACACCGACGCGGCCGTGACCTTGGAGCAATCCGCTGGTGGCTTTGATATCACCGCCATACACCTGACCTTGAAGGCGAAAATTCCTAACGCCACTCAAGCGCAATTCGACGAGCTGACCAAGAAAGCCAAAGACGGCTGCCCGGTCTCCAAAGTACTAAACGCGGCTATTACGCTGGATGCCACGTTGGTAAGTTGATGGATATGCCAACCCACGCAGCGTTGCCTGCGTGGGTTTATGGAGAACCCTGTTCCTACGCAGTGTCTATGAATGGATAACCCGGTATTGTGTTCGCTAAATCGAGGGAGTCGAACATGAAGCGCATTTTTTTAGCTGGTATCTGTACCGCATTTGCCGCTACAGCATTGGCAGCGCCAAAACCTTGCGGTGAGCTCAAGGATGAAATTGAGGCCCAGATTCAAGCTAAAAACGTAACCTCCTATACGTTGGAAATTGTTTCCAACGAGGAAGTCCACGACGAAAACATGGTTGTTGGTACCTGTGAAAACGGTACGCGAAAAATCATCTACCAACGCAACGACAAATAATCAAAGGCATGTCACTTCACGGTCTTCGGCCACCATTTGGCGCTTCGCGTCATATAGTCGGGCACTGACTGTAATCCCTGCATTCCGGGCTTCAAGGCGATAACGTTGCCCTGGCGCGAAGTGGTCGTAGCGCAAAACGATATAACACGTACGATCTCCTACGTTGTCAAATCCGCTCAAGCCAATCCCGTTGGGTTGATAGTCAAATCGCACCTGCAGTTCATGACTGCCAGGTTGCACCTGAAAATAACGACCATCTCCCCAACGCTGTCCATCGAGCTTGTCTGCCATCACCAAATTGCCGGTGTAGGTAAACATCTCGATCCACGCCTGTTGCGCGTCAACCGGAGGCAGAGCCGGAATTGCGCACCCGCTGAGAATTAGTGCAGTTATCAACAAAGGCTGGCGCATGGGGGGCTCCGTGATCGAACAGGTGTCGATGGTAGTTGCGTTCGGGGTGTGGTGTCCGGCATAACGCAGGTTGAATTAAGACATTAGGGCCAAGGCATGATTCGACACGACTTTCTGTTTCTTTGCCGTGGATTCGCGCTATTGGCAATATTGCTGCTCAGCGGCTGTACCAGTGTCGACTACTACGGTCAGCTTGCCACTGGGCAATTGCGTTTACTCCATGCTCGTGAGCCGGTAACTACTATTATTGCTGACCCTAAACGCGACCCGAAGCTGCGAAACCAACTGGTTCAATCGCAACAGGCGCGAGCGTTCGCCAGTCGCCAACTGCACCTGCCAGACAACCAAAGTTATCGGCTGTATGTCGATATCGGGCGGCCTTATGTAGTTTGGAATGTATTCGCTACCGATGAGTTTTCCCTCAACGCACAGAGCCAGTGTTTCCCTGTTGCGGGATGCGTAGCTTATCGAGGTTATTACAACCCAAGCGACGCTCGGGGCAAAGCGGCATTGCAGCGTCTGGCCGGTCAAGACGTTTATTTGAGCGGCGTTGAAACCTATTCGACGTTAGGTTGGTTCGACGATCCGATCATCAGCTCGATGCTGCATTGGGGCGATGAGCGTCTGGCAGCATTGATCTTTCATGAGTTGGCGCATCAGCGTTTTTACGTGAAGGACGATTCTGAGTTCAACGAGTCTTATGCCAATTTTGTCGAGCAAGAAGGCGGTCGCCAATGGCGCGTGGCGCGTGGTTTGGCTCCGGAAAAAGAGTCGGACTCCAAACAACGGGAACAATTTACCCAACTGGTTTTAGGGGCGCGGGAACGCTTGAAAAAACTCTACGCGCAGCCGCTGCCGACGCAGGTGATGCGCGAACGTAAAGCGGCGGAGTTCGAGCGGTTGCGCAGCGACTACCGGCAGATCCGCGACAGTCAGTGGGCAGGCAATCGCCGCTACGATCCTTGGATCAATGCACCGTTGAACAACGCCAAGCTGCTGCCATTTGGATTGTATGACCAATGGGTGCCAGCGTTTGCGGCGCTGTATAAACAGGAACACGGCGATTGGTCGGCGTTTTACAGTGCGGTGGAAAAGCTGGGTGGGTTGCCGATTGAGCAGCGTAGAGCGCAGATGCGCAAGTTGATGGGTAGCTGATTTCGGGAACGGTTCGACCCTTCGCGGAAGCGATGTGTGTCACGACATGGCATCAACTCTTCAAAAACGCTCGATGCATTTCGGCCAATGTCGCAAAGTGGTAAGTCGGTGATTCTGCAGTCAGTTCTTCTTGACTGCCAAACCCATATCCCACCGCCGCCACATCCAAACCATTACGTTTGCCGCCGATCAAGTCATGTTTGCGGTCGCCGATCATCAAGGTTTGTTTGGGATCAAGCTGTTCTTCGCTCATCAAATAACCGATCAACTCGACCTTGTCAGTTCGCGTGCCATCAAGTTCGCTGCCGTAAATCACTTTAAAGTGCTTGGCGAAATTAAAGTGCCGGGCGATTTCCCGGGCAAACTCCCAGGGTTTTGAGGTCGCTATGTACAGCTGCCGATCCTGCTTGGCGAGGGTTTCCAGCAGCTCAATCACGCCATCAAACACCCGATTCTCATACAGCCCGGTGACCCTGAACCGCTTGCGATAAAACCCTACCGCCTCCCAGGCCTTTGCCTCATCGAATTCGTAGAACTGCATGAACGCCTGCAACAACGGCGGGCCGATGAAGTGTTCAAGCTTGGTCAGATCCGGCTCATCAATACCCAGACGGCTCAAGGCAAACTGGATCGAACGAGTAATACCCAAGCGCGGGTCGGTCAAGGTGCCATCGAGGTCGAACAAAATAGTTTGGTAGTGCATGGAAATCCTAAAAGCAGGCTTGTACGGCATGTTAAATCGGCTGGTCATACCCTTCGACCAGGTGCTGATCCTTGAGCTTCACGTAGTTGCCAGCACTGTAACTAAAAAACGCTCGTTCTTTGTCGTTCAGTGCGCGAACCTGTTTGACCGGACTGCCGACGTACAAAAACCCACTGGCCAATCGCTTGCCTGGCGGCACCAGGCTGCCTGCGCCGATGATCACCTCGTCCTCAACCACCGCGCCATCCATCACGATGCTGCCCATACCAATCAAAATGCGATTACCGACAGTGCAGCCATGCAGCATGACCTTGTGCGCAATAGTCACTTCGTCGCCAATCAGCAACGCAAAGCCGTCCGGGTTGAACGGACCTGCATGGGTGATATGCAGCACGCAGCCGTCTTGAACGCTGGTGCGGGCGCCGATGCGGATACGGTGCATGTCGCCGCGAATCACCGTCAATGGCCAGACCGAACTGTCAGCGCCAATCTCGACATCCCCTATCACGACGGCAGATCGATCGACAAATGCACGTTCGGCAAGCACCGGCATGTGTCCCTGAAACGGTCGAATAGTCACGATAGCTTCCTTCTTTAGGAGTGATAGATGGGTCTGAGTGCTGCGGTCGGCGTCGATTGTAATTAAGATGGACCCACGTTTCCTCAAGCCAAGGTGTTTAACCGTGAGCGCGAACAACCCTCTTTTACAACCGTATGACCTGCCACCGTTCTCCGCCATTCGTGCCGAGCACGTCAAACCGGCGATTGAACAGATTCTTGCCGACAACCGCAAGGCGATTACCGAGCTGCTCGTGACCGAGGGTAAACAGCCGACTTGGGCCGGGCTGATTCTGGCGATGGACGAGCTCAACGACCGTCTGGGTGCCGCCTGGAGTCCGGTCAGCCATCTCAATGCCGTGTGCAATAGCCCCGAGTTGCGCGAGGCTTACGAGTCTTGTCTACCCGCATTGAGCGCTTACTCCACCGAAATGGGCCAGAACCGGGAATTGTTTCAGGCCTTCGAGGCGTTGGCCAATGGTCCTGAAGCCGCGGGTTTTGATGTCGCGCAGAAAACCATTCTTGAGCATTCGTTGCGCGATTTCCGTTTGTCGGGTATCGATTTGCCGCCAGAACAGCAGCTGCGGTATGCCGAGGTGCAGGCCAAGTTGTCCGAATTGGGCAGCCATTTCTCAAATCAACTGCTCGACGCGACTCAAGCCTGGACCAAGCACGTCACCGACGAAGCGGCCCTCGCCGGGTTGACCGACTCGGCCAAAGCGCAGATGGCCGCAGCGGCGAAAGCCAAAGACCTCGACGGCTATTTGATCACCTTGGAATTCCCGAGCTACTTCGCGGTGATGACCTACGCCGAAGACCGTGCCCTGCGTGAAGAACTTTACGCGGCGTACTGCACCCGTGCGTCGGACCAAGGCCCGAACGCTGGGCAGAATGACAACGGCCCGGTCATGGAGCAGATCCTCGACCTGCGTCGGGAATTGGCTCAGCTGTTGGGTTTTGCCAGTTTCTCTGAACTGAGCCTGGCGACCAAGATGGCTGAATCCAGCGATCAGGTGCTGAGTTTCCTGCGTGATCTGGCCAAGCGCAGCAAGCCGTTTGCTGTTCAGGATCTCCAGCAGCTCAAGGCCTACGCGGCCGAACAAGGTTGTGACGACCTGCAAAGCTGGGACAGCGGTTTCTACGGGGAAAAACTCCGTGAACAGCGCTACAGCGTTTCTCAGGAGACCCTGCGCGCCTACTTCCCCATCGACAACGTGCTGAGCGGCCTGTTTGCGATTGTGCAGCGTCTGTACGGGATCGAAATCACTGAACAGAAAGGATTCGACACCTGGCACCCGGATGTTCGCCTGTTCGAAATCAAAGAGAATGGCCAGCACGTCGGGCGCTTCTTCTTCGACCTCTACGCTCGCGCCAACAAGCGTGGCGGCGCCTGGATGGATGGTGCCCGTGACCGTCGTCGCACCGCTGAAGGCCGGCTGCAAAGCCCGGTGGCGAATCTGGTGTGCAACTTCACCCCAGCCGTCGGCGGTAAACCTGCGTTGTTGACCCACGATGAAGTAACCACCCTGTTCCACGAATTTGGCCATGGCCTGCACCACTTGCTGACCCGCGTTGAACATGCCGGTGTGTCCGGTATTAACGGTGTGGCGTGGGATGCCGTGGAGTTGCCTAGCCAGTTCATGGAGAACTGGTGCTGGGAGCCTGAAGGCTTGGCGCTGATTTCCGCGCATTACCAGTCCGGCGAAGCGCTGCCCCAGGATTTGCTGGAAAAAATGCTCGCCGCGAAAAACTTCCAGTCTGGGCTGATGATGGTTCGTCAGCTGGAGTTTTCGCTGTTTGACTTCGAACTGCATGCGACCCACGGCGATGGTCGAAGCGTGGCGCAGGTGCTGGAAAACATCCGCGACGAAGTGTCGGTAATGCGTCCGCCTGCCTATAACCGCTTCCCCAACAGCTTTGCGCACATCTTTGCTGGAGGCTACGCGGCGGGTTACTACAGTTACAAGTGGGCGGAAGTGTTGTCAGCCGATGCCTTCTCGAAGTTCGAAGAAGACGGGGTATTCAACGCCGAAACCGGCCGCGCGTTCCGTAACGCGATCCTGGCGCGTGGCGGTTCACAGGCGCCGATGGTGCTGTTCGTGGACTTCCGCGGACGTGAACCGTCGATTGACGCACTGTTGCGCCATTCAGGCTTGAGTGAGGAAGCGGCAGCATGACCGATACACCCGTCACCATCACCAAACGACGCTTCATTGCCGGGGCTGTTTGCCCGGCGTGCAGCGAGCCGGACAAGTTGATGATGTGGAGCGAGAACGACGTGCCTCACCGCGAATGCGTGAGCTGTGGTTACTCAGACACACTCAACGAGCAAGGCTTATCGGTGCCCAAGGAATTGGGCACTCGGGTCAATACGGCGCTGGCCAAAGTGGCTGACCCTAAGGTGCAGGGCGTGCAGTTCTTCCCTAATCCGAAGCTGAAAAAGCCGGTTGAGCCGAACTAATAACGTCCCGCATTACGACTCGCGAATGAATCCCCCTTAGAAGATTCCAGAATCTTTGGGGGAGCTTGCTCTGTCAGATAAAACGCGAAACCTGAGGGCTTGCCCGCAATCGGCTACGCAGCAGTCGTAAAAGCAGCAACACAATCTTTCAGCTGAAACAAACAGCTATCGGAAGCGTTTTGCGATCCATCGCGAGCGAGCGCGCGTCTAAAGCTCGCCTGGCATTAAAGCTCGGTGCAGTCGTGCTCAGGTTTTTGTGGAGAAAATCCTTATTCGACGATACTGTATGTATAAACAGTAAGTGGAAAATCGTATGTCTATCTCCCTGCCCCCTCGCGGTCGTGGCACTGCGAGCAATCCCTACAATCGCTTTGCGCCCAACCGATCCGTAGCCGAGGACGATGGTTGGTACCAAGAAGTGCCAATGACCCAGGGCACTGAAGTGCGTAGCGAAACGGCGAAGACGATCATTACCCGCAATACTTCACCGGATATTCCATTTGATCGGTCAATCAATCCCTATCGAGGATGTGAGCACGGGTGCATTTATTGTTACGCCCGGCCCAGCCATGCTTACTGGGATATGTCGCCGGGGCTGGATTTTGAAACCAAACTGATCGCCAAAACCAATGCTGCTGCGGTGCTTGAGCAACAGTTGTCCAAGCCGGGATATCGTTGTGCGCCCATAACCCTGGGCTCTAACACCGATCCTTATCAGCCGATTGAGCGCGAGTACAAAATCACCCGGGCGCTGCTTGAGGTTCTGCTGCGCTATCGGCATCCGGTGACGATCATCACCAAAGGTTCGTTGATTTTGCGCGATCTTGACCTGCTGGCGGAGTTGGCCAAACAGCGCCTGGTGTCTGTGTTTATTAGTCTGACGACCCTTGATGACGAGCTAAAGCGCATTCTTGAACCCCGCGCTGCGGCGCCCAAGGCCCGGTTGAGGGCAATTCGGGTTATGCGCCAGGCGGGTATTCCTGTCGGCGTGTTGTGCGCGCCGATGATCCCGATGATCAATGACAGTGAACTGGAGAGCCTGTTGGCCGAGGCCAAAGCGGCGGGCGCATTGAGTGCTAGCTACGTCATGCTGCGATTGCCGCTGGAAGTTGCTCCGCTGTTCGAAGAGTGGCTGCACGCTCACTACCCGCAACGGGCGGCGCATGTGATGAGCCTTATCCGGCAGGTTCGCGGTGGCGAGTTGTATGACAGTCGCTTTGGCGTGCGTATGCGAGGTCAAGGCCCCTTCGCCGATCTGTTGGCCCAGCGCTACAACGTTGCAGTGAAGCGTCTTGGGTTGAATCATCGGGAGAGTCTCAGCTTGGATTGCGAAGCGTTTTGCCCGCCTGGAGGGCAGATGTCGTTGTTGTAATGTACGTGCCCTTTAATGTCAGACTCGCCATTGTCGGAAGGTCTTTGGGCCCTTATCGCAGTGTTGGAAACTCTGTCGCTTCAGTTTCAATTAAGCTTATGCCAGTACGGTTCAGTCAAAGTGGCCAGTTGGTCACGTTCCCTTGGAGACGATTACCATGAGTGGCACTGACAAACAGCCCTTGGCTGCGGAAAGCGCCGATGTAGCGCTTAAGCATATCGTTGATGGATTTCTGCATTTTCGCCATGAAGTTTTCCCGAAACAGGAGGAGCTCTTCAAAAGCCTGGCCACTGTCCAACGGCCGCGCGCGATGTTTATTGCCTGCGCCGACTCACGGATCGTGCCGGAGCTTATTACCCAAAGTTCTCCGGGCGATTTGTTTGTCACCCGCAACGTCGGTAACGTTGTGCCGCCTTATGGTCAGATGAATGGTGGCGTTTCAACTGCCATCGAGTACGCGGTGATCGCCTTGGGCGTGCAGCACATCATTATTTGCGGACATTCCGATTGCGGCGCGATGCGCGCTGTCCTTAACCCACAAACCCTTGAAAAAATGCCCACGGTCAAAGCGTGGCTGCGGCATGCCGAAGTGGCGAAGACGGTTGTCGAAGACAATTGCCACTGTGCAGATGAGCAGGAGAGCATGCACGTACTGACTCAGGAAAACGTGATCGCGCAGTTGCAGCATCTGCGTACGCATCCGTCAGTGGCATCGAAGATGGCCAGCGGTCAGTTGTTTATTCACGGTTGGGTTTACAGCATTGAAACCAGTGACATTCTGGCTTATGACGCCGAACAGGATTGTTTCCTGCCGCTTGATGGCTCGCACCCTATTCCGGTGGCAACGCCCAAGTCGCGTTTCTAGCATTTGCAAATAGGTTGCGCACGACCCCCGGCGTCTGAGTCGGCTGAGTCGTGCGCGGGCGCAGTCTTGCCCTTAATGCGTTTGTGACGTGTCCAAATCGAGTCCGACGCCCAGTTGGCGCGACAGGCTCGGCCAGCGCTTCCACGCCGCTTCGGTGTCAGGGCTCTTAAGGCGTTCGCGATACGCCTCTACTGACTCTAGCGCGAAGCTATCTTCGTCGAGCATTTCATCCACCGCATGGTGTACAGCTTCGTCTAGCTGGTTAGCAAAAGCTTCGCCGATCAACTGATGGGCAATAACGCTCGCCACGGTGGTGTTCGAGGGAATCAGCGGCTGACCAAAGTGCTTGATGTAGAGGTCGTTTACCTCCTCAACCAGACGATGGGCTAGATAGGCTTCGTCTAGCAAGCTGTCCAACCCTTCATGACCGGCCATAATCGCGGGCGGTTGAAGAAAAAACTGTTCGGCGATCTTCAAGACAGGTTTGATCTGCGCTTCAATGCCCGCCTCGATAGCCACCGCATTGGCAGCCTCTAGCAAGTCGGGAACCAGTTCAATATAAGCTGCTACAAAGCGTGTCAAAACGCCTTTCGCATCTAATTCAGGGACGTGAATGGCGGGGTGCAGGTGTGGCAACTGAGTTTCAAGCTGACGCGACAATTGACCGGTATCGGCCTCGTGTTGGAGCGCTTGTTGAATCTGCTCGCGCAAAGCGGCGGTGTTCATGAAAACTCCTGAACGTAATGAAATAAGGCAAAAAGCAAAACGAAGTCATACGGTAGCCTGCTTATAAAATTCTCTCAGACGCATTTGTCATAACAACTTCACACGTTTGTGGGTGACCTATATAAGCAGTTTCATTCTGTCGACGCATTGTGCGCCCCTCATAGCTGCGAATCGACAATTTAGCCAGCTAACGAGATTTTGCGTCAGCACATTGCGAGGTCTCAAGCGCTGTCTATACTCGGGGTTGAAGGAAGATTAACCGGCGACGCCCGAATGAATTCGCAGCTTTGGCCCGACCGTCAAGCCACCATTCTTGACAGCCGCTCCCTTGGCCGCAGATGAAAGTGAAAGCCGGCGGGATAACAAGAACGATAAGGGGAACCCGCAATGATGCGACATCCATATGTCTGGATGGGCTTGCTGTTGTCGTCAATATTCAATCAGGCGCAGGCCGCTTGGACGACGAATATGGCGCCAGGAGCGACCGAAGTCAGTCATGAGATATTCGATTTACACATGACCATTTTCTGGATATGCGTAGTGATCGGTATCGTCGTTTTTGGGGCCATGTTTTGGTCGATGATTCTTCATCGGCGCTCTACTGGGCAAGTGGCCGCCAAGTTTCACGAGAGTACGCGAGTTGAAATTGCCTGGACAATTGTGCCGCTGGTGATTTTGATCGTAATGGTTATTCCTGCCACCCGAACCATGATCAAAATGTACGATACCGGTGCGTCGGATATCGATATCCAGATAACCGGTTATCAATGGAAGTGGCATTACAAATATCTAGGACAAGACGTCGAATTTTTCAGCAACTTGGCTACCCCTGCTGCGCAGATACACAACAAAGAAGCCAAGGGCGAAAACTACTTACTCGAAGTTGACGAGCCATTGGTTATTCCAGTGGGAAAGAAAATCCGGTTTCTGGTGACCGCTGCTGACGTCATCCACTCGTGGTGGGTGCCAGCGTTTGCAGTCAAGCGCGACGCCATTCCGGGGTTCATCAACGAAGCTTGGACCCGTGTCGATAAACCCGGGATCTACCGAGGTCAGTGTTCAGAATTGTGTGGCAAAGACCACGGCTTCATGCCGATTGTGGTGGAAGCCAAGACTCAGGCTGACTACGACACTTGGCTGGCGGGGCGCAAACTTGAAAGCGCCAAACTCAAGGAGTTGACCAGTAAAGACTGGACGATGGATGAGTTGGTGGCCCGTGGCGATAAGGTTTATCACACCACCTGCGTGGCTTGTCATCAGGCGGAAGGTCAGGGCCTGCCGCCGATGTTCCCGGCGCTTAAGGGTTCGAAAACTGTCACCGGGCCCAAAGAAGGCCACCTGAACACCGTGTTCCATGGTCGTCCCGGTACGGCGATGGCGGCGTTCGGTAAACAGCTTTCAGAAGTGGATATTGCGGCGGTGGTTACTTACGAGCGCAATGCTTGGGGTAATAACAAAGGCGACATGGTCACCCCCAAAGATGTGTTGGCTCTGAAACAGGCGGACGCGAAATGACCTCGTCCATGGCTGAATCACGTCGTTTCGCAGACTGTTTTGCAGGAGACAGATCATGAGTGCAGTGATCGATGACCATGGCCACGTGGGCCATGTTGATGACCATGCGCATGGCCCCGCGAAGGGCCTGATGCGCTGGGTACTGACCACTAACCACAAGGACATTGGCACGCTGTACCTCTGGTTCAGCTTCTGTATGTTTTTGCTCGGCGGGTCGTTCGCCATGGTGATACGCGCAGAGCTGTTTCAGCCCGGACTGCAAATCGTCGAGCCGGCGTTCTTCAACCAGATGACCACCATGCACGGTCTGGTGATGGTGTTTGGCGCGGTGATGCCCGCGTTTGTCGGTCTTGCCAACTGGATGATCCCGTTGATGATCGGCGCGCCCGACATGGCGCTGCCGAGGATGAACAACTTCAGCTTCTGGCTACTTCCGGCGGCTTTTTTGCTCTTGATCTCGACGTTATTTATGCCCGGTGGTGGCCCGAACTTCGGCTGGACCTTCTATGCGCCGTTGTCGACAACCTACGCGCCGGAAAGTGTGACCTTCTTCATTTTTGCCATTCACATGATGGGCATCAGTTCGATAATGGGCGCGATCAACGTGATTGCGACCATCCTCAACCTGCGCGCGCCCGGCATGACGTTAATGAAGATGCCGTTGTTCGTTTGGACATGGCTGATCACGGCATTTCTATTGATCGCGGTGATGCCAGTGCTGGCTGGATGCGTGACCATGATGTTAATGGACATCCACTTCGGCACCAGTTTTTTCAGCGCGGCGGGCGGTGGTGATCCGGTGTTGTTCCAGCATGTGTTCTGGTTTTTTGGGCACCCTGAGGTGTACATCATGATCCTGCCGGCGTTTGGCGCGGTCAGTTCGATCATCCCGACGTTTTCGCGTAAACCGCTGTTTGGCTATACCTCGATGGTTTATGCGGTGGCAAGCATCGCGTTTCTGTCGTTTATCGTATGGGCGCACCATATGTTCGTAGTGGGCATTCCGTTAGTGGGTGAGTTGTTCTTTATGTACGCCACAATGCTCATTGCGGTGCCCACCGGGGTGAAGGTGTTCAACTGGGTTAGCACCATGTGGCAAGGCTCGCTGAGCTTTGAGACGCCGATGTTGTTCGCTGTTGCCTTCGTGATTTTGTTCAGCATCGGCGGATTTTCTGGGCTAATGCTGGCCATCGCTCCTGCGGACTTCCAGTATCAGGACACCTATTTCGTGGTGGCGCACTTCCACTACGTGCTGGTACCGGGTGCAATTTTCGGAATCTTCGCCTCGGCTTACTACTGGTTGCCGAAATGGACCGGGCACATGTACGACGAAACGCTGGGCAAGCTGCATTTCTGGCTGTCCTTTATCGGCATGAACGTCGCGTTTTTTCCGATGCACTTTCTCGGGCTAGCTGGCATGCCACGGCGTATTCCCGATTACAACTTACAGTTTGCAAATTTCAACATGGTGTCGTCCATCGGAGCATTTACCTTTGGTGCTACGCAGATCTTCTTCCTGTTCATCGTGATCAAAACTATTCGCGGCGGCCCTCCAGCGCCAGCCAAGCCTTGGGATGGTGCCGATGGATTGGAATGGAGTATTCCATCCCCCGCGCCGTATCACACCTTCACCACGCCGCCAGAAGTGAAGTGACATGGACGAACAGCGTTCAATCCGGCGCTTGGTCATCCGCCTCTTGATGTTGGTGGTGCTGATGTTTGCGTTCGGTTTCGCGTTGGTGCCGCTGTATGACGTGATGTGCAAGGCGCTCGGCATCAATGGCAAGACCGGCGATAAATACGAAGGCTCCCAAGTGATTGATCAGAGTCGTCAGGTGCAGGTGCAATTTCTATCGAGCAACAACAGCGACATGGTTTGGGACTTCTACCCAAAGGGCGATGTGTTGGACGTACACCCCGGCGCGGTCAACGAGATGCTGTTCGTGGCGCATAACCCGACCAACCATGTGATGAAAGCGCAGGCAATCCCGAGCATCTCGCCGGGCGAAGTCGCGGTGTATTTCCACAAGACTGAATGCTTTTGCTTCACACAACAAACCTTGCAGCCGGGCGAGCGAATCGAAATGCCGGTGCGCTTCATCCTCGATCGCGAATTACCCAAAGACGTGAAACAACTGACCTTGGCTTATACGCTGTTTGACATCACCGCTCGCTCGCCGCCAGTTGCCAAAGTCGCCAGCAATGACGGCCAAGACCTTGCAACCAAGGGTGCCCGATAAGGAGAACAATAAGATGGCAATTCACGAGCATTACTACGTTCCCGCGCAAAGCAAGTGGCCGATTATCGCTACGGTCGGCATGTTCACTACGATGTTTGGCCTTGGCACCTGGTTCAACGACCTGAAGGCGGCACGTCCCGAATCCCACGGACCATTGATCTTTTTTGTGGGCGGATTGTTGTTGGCCTACATGCTGTTTGGCTGGTTTGGAACCGTTATCAAGGAAAGCCGTTCGGGGTTGTTCAGTGCGCAAATGGACCGTTCGTTTCGCTGGGGAATGAGCTGGTTTATCTTCTCCGAAATCATGTTTTTTATCGCATTCTTTGGCGCGCTGTTCTACGTGCGCACTTGGGCCGGTCCATGGCTGGGCGGTGAAGGTTCTAAGGGTGTGGCGCACATGCTTTGGCCGAACTTTCACTACGCCTGGCCGCTAATGAATCCACCTGACCCAAAGCTCTTTCCTGGTCCGAAAGAGGTGATTAACCCGTGGCACTTGCCGCTGATCAATACCGTCCTGCTGGTCAGCTCCAGCGCCACGGTCACAGTTGCTCACCACGCATTGAAAAAAGGCCACCGTGGCGCCCTAAAAATTTGGTTGGCGATCACCGTGTTACTGGGCTTGAGCTTTTTGATGTTGCAGGCAACCGAATACATGGAGGCGTATCACGAACTGGGCCTGACCTTGGGTTCGGGCATCTACGGCGCTACGTTTTTCATGCTCACCGGTTTTCACGGCGCCCACGTCACCATCGGCACGATCATTCTGTTTGTCATGTTGATGCGAGTGATGCGCGGGCATTTTGACGCCGAACATCAATTCGGCTTCGAGGCGGCCAGTTGGTATTGGCACTTTGTCGACGTTGTGTGGATTGGCTTGTTTGTTTTCGTCTATGTGCTTTAAGCGCCGGATCATCTGCCGGTAGCTTTAGGCCCTACGTATTGACGAACGACTTACCAGCTCACATGTGACACCAGTTGACCGCTGTAAAAGCCCCAGGCGATCAAGATAACGGTCATCGCGGCGAGGCAAACACGTACGGTTAGCGCTTTAACTACTCGGTTGGAACTGCTGTCGTCTTTGACTAGAAAAAACAGGCCGCTGAACAGGCTGATCATCGTGGCAACGAGCATTAGAACAATCGCCGCTTTGAGCATGATGCAACTCCGGGACGAGTCGGGTGGGAAGACATGCCATGCAGTATAGACAGTCGCCAATCGACAGAATCGGAGGCGCCATGAAACATTTTCAACCCGGCATGGCGCCCACGGTGGTGGTTTTCCTGTTGCTGCCGCTGCTGATATTTCTGGGTTTCTGGCAGCTAGACCGGGGAGAGGAGAAGCGCGTGTTGCTCAACCAATTTGCCGAACGTCGAATAGCTGAACCCATCACCAGTACCCAGCTGGAACAAACCGTCGATCCGGCTTATCGACGGGTGCAACTGCGGGGTCAATTCGATGCTGCGCATAGCCTCATGCTGGACAACAGCACTCGTGGCGGTCGCGGCGGCATTGAGTTAATTCAACCTTTTCATGATCAGGCTAGCGGACTTTGGTTATGGGTTAATCGCGGCTGGCTACCTTGGCCTACCCGGCGCACGCCGCCGGTTTTTAACACGCCAGAGCAAGTGCTGAATTTAAACGCCTGGGTTTACATGCCCTCTGGCGCAACCTTTCAGTTAGGCGCGGACCCTGTGGGCGCGCCTTGGCCCCGATTGGTCACGGCGGTTAATCCCGCAAAACTCTGGGATGAACTCGGTCGAGAAGGATTTGCCGACGAATTACGGCTCGAACCTGGGCCAGCAGCGTATCAGCTTGATTGGCCTGTGGTGGCCATGGGGCCGGAGAAACACCTCGGTTATGCCGTTCAGTGGTTTGCCATGGCCGCAGCGTTGTTCGGTTTGTTTCTGTATCTGGGGTATCGCAACGCCAAGGAGAAAAAGCATGGGACGAGCCATGAATCCAATCAGCATGTCTGAAACACGTCCGCCAACATCGCGTCGTAAAGGCCGCTTGCAGCTTATTTTAGTTGCATTGATCGCAATCGGCCCAATGGTTCTCGCCACCGGCATGTACAAGCTCCAGTTTTGGGTCCCGGACACCCGCAGTTTTCACGGTGAGATGATCGGCAACGGTCAAAGCCGTGCAGAGCTTGGAGTACAGGCGGATGAACAGCGTTGGCAGTTGTTGGTCAGTGCGCCGCAGAACTGCGAGGCGGATTGCCAACACCTTGTTTATTTGGCGCGCCAACTGAATATCGGGCTGGGCCAGGATGCTGCGCGGGCCAGTCACGGTTTGGCCGTTGGCCAGCCATTAAGTGCCGATTACAGCGCCAAACTGGCTCGCGATTATCCAAAATTACAACGCTATCCGTTGGACTTGTCGCTTTACAACAAGGCTGTACCCGGCGCGGAAGCGCCACACCTTTGGATCGTCGATCCCCACGGCAACCTGGTACTGCGTTACGACGCCAAGGTTAACGGCAAGGACTTGCTCAACGATCTACGCCAACTGTTGAAACTGTCGAACATCGGATAGGGCATCGTAATGGCCAGACCTGGATTTCGCCTCGCTTTACTTGCCACGCTGCTTGCGCTGGCTGTGATCGTACTCGGTGCCTTTACCCGGCTGACGCATGCCGGTCTAGGCTGTCCTGACTGGCCGGGTTGCTACGGTTTTATCAGTGTGCCTAACACCGAGGCACAGCTGGCACATGCCGAACTGCACTTCCCCGATACGCCGGTAGAGCCACATAAGGGCCGTAATGAGATGATTCACCGGTATTTTGCGGGCAGCTTGGCGTTGATGATCATTGTGCTAGCGGCACAAGCGTTACGTCGTAGGCATCATGAGGGGCAACCGTTCAAGTTGCCGATGGTGATGCTTGGGGTGGTGGTTGCCCAAGCGGCGTTTGGTATGTGGACGGTGACCCTCAAGCTTTGGCCGCAGGTGGTCACGGCTCACTTGCTGGGAGGGGTCGCCACGTTAAGCCTTTTGTTTTTGCTAACACTGCGGTTATCTGGCGCTTTAGCTCCGCTGCCAGAGTTGCCCCCGCGGTTGCGTCATTTGGCCGCACTGGGATTGGTGTTGGTGGTGGCGCAAATCGCCTTGGGCGGTTGGGTCAGTTCCAACTACGCGGCCGTGGCGTGCATTGATTTACCAACGTGTCATGGCCAATGGTGGCCCAAAGCGGACTTCGTCAACGGTTTTCGTCTGACCCAACACATTGGCCCGAATTACTTGGGCGGGCAATTGGACAGTGATGCGCGCACAGCGATTCACATCACCCATCGATTGGGCGCGCTGCTAGTCACCTTGGTGTTGCTGGTGCTGGCGTGGCAGCTCAAACGGGCCGGGCTAAAAGGCATGGCGTCATTGGTGGTGATGGCATTGGGGCTGCAAGTTGCGTTGGGTATTAGTAATGTGGTCTTTCATCTGCCGCTGCCGATTGCAGTGGCACATAACGTTGGGGGCGCCGTGTTGATGTTAGCGGTCACGCTGGTGAACTACCGCGCCAGGTCGGCGCGGAGCTGGGCAACCAGAACTACACCTCGGCTTGGCATTGAAGCAATGGACCATGGGCACGGGTATCTGCATCCGGGTAAATAGCCTGCACACAATAATAACGATAAGGAGAGATGCCGTGACTACTCTAGTCCGCGAGCAACGCCATCAGGCTATCTGGCGGGATTACCTTGAACTGACCAAGCCGAAGGTGGTGGTGCTGATGCTCATCACGTCTCTGGTCGGGATGTTTCTCGCCACTCGCGCGGGCGTGCCGTGGACCGTGTTGGTGTTTGGCAATATGGGGATCGCGTTTTGCGCGGGCGGCGCGGCTGTGGTTAATCATGTAGTGGATCGACGTATCGACGCAGTGATGGCGCGTACCAAAAAAAGGCCGTTGGCCGAGGGCCGTGTAACCCCCGCTGCTGCTTTGACCTTTGCTCTGTTGCTGGCGGCGGCGGGCCAAGCCTTGTTGCTTGCGTTTACCAACCCACTGACGGCTTGGCTGACGCTGGCTTCGTTATTGGGTTACGCAGTGATCTACACCGGATTCCTGAAGCGTGCGACGCCGCAGAACATCGTGATTGGAGGCCTCGCTGGCGCAGCGCCGCCGTTGCTCGGTTGGGTGGCTACCACCGGCCATGTGAGTGCCGAGTCGCTATTGTTGGTGCTAATCATCTTCGCCTGGACCCCGCCGCATTTCTGGGCGCTGGCAATTCATCGCAAGGAGGAATACGCCAAAGCGGACATTCCGATGCTGCCGGTTACTCATGGCGAGCATTACACCAAGGTCCATATTCTGCTGTACACAATGGTGCTGTTAGCGGTCAGTATGCTGCCGTATGTCATTCATATGAGCGGCATGCTTTATCTGCTATGCGCATTAGGTTTGGGTGCGCGCTTTCTGTGGATGTCATGGGTGCTGTACCGTGGCATCAAACCGCACGCGGCTATCAACACCTTCAAGTACTCTATTTATTACTTGTTCCTGTTGTTCATTGCGCTGCTCGTCGATCACTACTTATTGTTGAATCTATGACTCGAGTTCAAAAAACGGTTTTTATTCTGGTCGCGATTGTGGCCTTGGTTCTGGGCCTTACGGTTAATCAGGTGTTGTCCAACAGAGGTCAGGGCGATCCGACGGCTATGATTGATGCGGGGATCATTTTGCTGCCCACCAGCCGTAGCCTGCCTGACCTTAAGATGACAAATCAGGACGGCAAAGCAGTATCCATCGCTCAATTGAAAGGCAAATGGACGATGCTGTTTTTCGGCTACACCTTCTGTCCGGACATTTGCCCGACCACCCTTGCCCAACTGCGTCAGATTAAAAAAGAACTGCCCAACGAGGTGCTCGGCAAATTACAAGTTGTACTGGTCAGCGTTGACCCTAATCGGGATACGCCACAACAGCTTAAACAATACCTCGGCTACTTCGACCCCGAGTTCCAAGGCCTGACAGCACCGGTTGAAGACATCCAGAAACTCGCCAACGCGGTAAGTATCCCGTTTATTCCAGCCGACACCAGCAAGCCTAATTACACCGTCGACCACAGCGGCAACCTTGCCCTCCTCGGCCCGGACGGCACCCAACGCGGCTTCATTCGCTCGCCGTTGAATAACAAGAAAATGGTCGAGCAACTGCCGCGGTTGTTGGTTCGGGAGTAAATAATTAATAAGGGTGGGTGTTTTCTTATTTGGCAAACATCTGCCCAATGTCCTTGAAGGCTTTGAACTCCAACGCGTTGCCGCAGGGGTCGAAGAGGAACATGGTGGCTTGTTCACCGACCTGGCCCTGAAAGCGGATATAGGGTTCGATCACAAATGTGGTTTGCCGTGTTTTGAGCCGGTCAGCCAACGCTTCCCATTCTTCCCAATCCAGCACAACGCCAAAATGCGGCACCGGCACGTCGTGGCCGTCCACTGCATTGCTTAGGGCTTTTTCCTGGGCCGGGCTTTTGGCTTGTTGGTGGATAACCAGTTGATGGCCGAAGAAATTGAAGTCGACCCACTGCTCGCTGCTGCGGCCTTCGGCGCAGCCAAACACCTCGCCGTAGAAATGCCGAGCGGCGGCGAGGTCGTGAACAGGGATTGCCAAATGGAAAGGGGACAGCGCCATGACAAACAACCTCAATCAGGGATACGGAGTGCCCTGAGTTTAGGCCAATGGCGCTTAGATCAAAACGCCGGAACGACCGCACCTTGATATTTTTCAAGAATGAATTGCTTAACTTCCGGGCTGTGCAACGCGGCGACTAGCTTCTGCATCGGAATCGAATCCCGATTGTCCGGACGAGCGACCAAGATGTTCACGTAAGGCGAGTCGCTGCCTTCGATGAGTAACGCATCTTTGGTTGGGTCCAACTGCACCGCCAATGCGTAGTTGGTGTTGATCAGCGCCAGATCAATGCTGGTCAACACGCGAGGCAAGGTGGCCGCTTCCAGCTCGCGAAATTTCAGCGCCTTTGGGTTATCCGCAATGTCTTTGGGTGTCGACAGAATGTTGGTCGGGTCTTTCAGTGTGATCAAGCCGCCCTTCGCCAACAGCAACAGCGCCCGACCTTCATTGGTGGGGTCGTTGGGCAGGGCTACGGTCGCGCCGTCCGGTAATTCATCGAGCTTTTTATAGGTACTGGAGTAAGCGCCCAGTGGCTCGACGTGGACCTTGGCGACGGCCACCAAATCGGTGCCTTTGCCTTTGTTGAATTCATCCAGGTACGGTTGATGCTGGAAGAAGTTAGCGTCGAGGCGTTTTTCTGCGAGTTGCACGTTGGGCTGGATGTAATCGTTGAAGACTTTGATTTGCAGATCGATCCCGTCTTTGGCCAGCATCGGTTTGACCACTTCGAGAATTTCCGCGTGGGGTACGGCCGAGGCGCCCACAACCAAGGTTTCATCAGCGTGGGCGCTCAGAGCAACTAAAGCGGCGAACACTGCGATAAGCTTTTTCATGCATCAACTCCGTGAAAAGCCCCCTCGTTCGAGAAGGCCTTGGCTGTCTAGGTTTAGCGGTGGGTAAAGTGCGCCACCAGCTTGTCGCCGACGGTTTGCAGGATCTGCACCAGGACTAATAGCAATACGACCGTGACGAACATCACATCGTTCTGAAAGCGTTGGTAACCATAACGAATCGCCAAATCACCAAGGCCGCCTGCACCCACGGCACCGGCCATGGCGGTGAATGACACCAAGGCGATGGCGGTCACGGTAATCGCGGCCAGAATGCCAGGCCGCGCTTCGGGCAACAGCGCTTTGATAATGATCTGCCGAGTCGTTGCGCCCATGGCTTGGGTCGCTTCGATGATGCCCTTGTCAACTTCGCGCAACGCGGTTTCGACCAGTCGTGCGAAGAATGGCGTAGCCCCGGCCACCAGTGGTGGCAAGGTGCCGAGAACACCCAGCGAGGTGCCAGTGATCAGCTCTGTAAGGGGCATCATCACGATCAGCAAGATGATAAAGGGCAGCGCGCGCAGCATGTTGACCAACAGCGCCACGGTGGCATACAGACGATGGTTTTCCAACAGCTGGCGTGGCGAGGTCAGGAACATCAACACCCCCAGCGGCAGGCCCAGCAGCACGGTGAAGGCCAGCGAAATACCGAGCATCACCAACGTATCGCCGGTAGCGATCCAGATTTCGTACCAATCGACGTTGGAGAATAGATTCACCAGAGTGTCCATCATCGCAGCACCTCCATGTGGACATCCGCGGCGGTGAAGCGGGCAAACGCCGCCTCCATGTCGCCACCGGTGATGGCCAAGGTCAGTTGCCCATACGGAGTATCTTTGATGCGGTCGATGCGGCCAGCAAGGATGCTGTAATCGACGCCCGTCTCTCGAGCCACGGTGCCCAGCAGCGGCGCGTAAGTGGATTCTCCCTGAAAGGTCAGACGCACGATGCGGCCCTGCACATGGGCGAAGTCGTCACGAAGCTCGCCGTCGTCGATCTGCTCGTCTTCTTGCACAAAACGCTTGGTTGTCGGGTGCTGTGGGTGCAGAAACACATCCGCCACCGGACCCTGTTCGACGATTTTTCCCGCATCCATTACCGCCACGTAATCACAGACGCGACGGATAACGTCCATCTCGTGAGTGATCAGGACGATGGTCAGTTTCAGCTCTCGGTTGATTTCAGCCAACAGTTGCAGCACCGACGCCGTGGTTTGCGGATCCAGGGCGCTAGTGGCTTCGTCGCACAGCAGTATTTTTGGTTTAGTCGCCAGTGCGCGCGCAATACCAACGCGTTGCTTTTGCCCGCCCGACAACTGAGTTGGGTATTTTTTCGCCTGGTCGGCCAGGCCGACGCGTTCCAGCAACTCGGCCACACGCGCACTAATCTGACTGCGCGTCATGTCGCCTGCAAGGGTCAACGGCATACCGACGTTATCAGCGACAGTCCGGGACGCCAGCAAATTGAAATGCTGAAAGATCATGCCGACTTGGCGGCGAAAACCCCTTAAGGCAGTGGCGTCGAAAGCGGTGACGTCTTCGCCATCGACAACGATTTGTCCGCCGCTCGGTGTTTCCAGGCGATTGATCAGCCGCAGAAGCGTGCTTTTGCCGGCGCCGGAATGGCCGATCAGGCCGAATACCTGGCCGTCTTCGACCCGCAGACTGGTGGGGTGCAAAGCGGGGATGTCCCGATCCGCAACCCGATAGGTTTTGTGGACGTTATGAAACTCGATCACGTAGCGAACCTTGTGGGGGCGCGGTAAAAAAGGCTGGTGAAAGTGCCGAATGCCCAGGCGTTCTTACGACCAACAAACACCGACTGGGTGAGCCGGGCGCGCATTTTAGCCTGTCCGGCGGGAGGTTCTTAGCATTAATTTCATACTGGACTGACGAAACGGCAATATCGGGAAACTGAGTCGGACATCCATTGGCGAGCAGACCAAAGGTCGCAAAATACTCGGAACGGCTTATTTCGTTCTTAGTCATTAATAGACACCGGCGTTTCCTGAGTTACGTGCCAGGAGAGTCAATCCCGATTACATCCGTAACGACCCAGTTGACGGGTGACCTGAGTCCCAGGAGATTTAGTCTGATGGCCACTAAGAAGACCATAACCAACACGACAACCCATGCGAATTCTAACCCGGTGAGCAGCCAGATGGCGGGCACCGACACATTGGATCGGGGCAACACCAATGAGAAAGTTGAAAGCCTTGATCAGTTTCGATCTGACGCCACTGGGCAAGCCTTGCGTACCAATCAGGGCGTAAAGGTTTCTGACA
Source organism: Pseudomonas sp. 10S5 (assembly GCF_035019745.1). NCBI lineage: Bacteria > Pseudomonadati > Pseudomonadota > Gammaproteobacteria > Pseudomonadales > Pseudomonadaceae > Pseudomonas > Pseudomonas sp. 10S5. Next base: position 49,396 of record NZ_JASJVL010000016.1, on the reverse strand, counting down.
ACCAAAACACGCTCAAAGTCGGTGATCGCGGCCCGTCTTTGCTTGAAGATTTCATCATGCGTGAAAAAATCACGCATTTTGACCATGAACGAATTCCAGAGCGCATCGTGCATGCACGCGGCACAGCCGCGCATGGTTATTTTCAAACCTACGAAAATCATGCGCTGTTAAGCAAGGCAGGATTCCTGCAGGATCCTGGGAAAAAGACGCCGGTGTTCGCGCGTTTCTCTACGGTCCAGGGGCCACGGGGCTCTGGCGATACGGTGCGTGATGTCAGGGGTTTTGCCGTCAAGTTCTACACCGAGGAAGGCAACTTCGATTTGGTTGGCAACAACATGCCGGTGTTCTTTATTCAAGACGCGATCAAATTCCCTGACTTCGTCCACGCGGTAAAACCTGAACCGCACAATGAAATCCCAACCGGCGGTTCTGCCCACGATACGTTTTGGGACTTCGTCTCGTTGGTTCCGGAATCTGCACACATGGTGTTGTGGACCATGTCTGATCGCGCCATTCCGAAGAGCCTGCGGACGATGCAGGGGTTCGGGATACACACCTTTCGCTTAATCAACGCCGAAGGTAAGTCGAGCTTCGTCAAGTTTCACTGGAAGCCGAAATTCGGCGTCTGCTCCCTGCTGTGGGATGAAGCACAAAAATTGGCCGGTAAAGACACCGACTTCCACCGTCGCGACCTGTGGGAGTCGATCGAAACCGGCGATTACCCTGAGTGGGAATTCGGTGTGCAGATCGTCGCCGAAGAGGACGAGCATAAGTTTGATTTCGACATCCTCGATCCGACCAAAATTATTCCCGAAGAGCTGGTGCCGGTAACGCCGCTGGGCAAGATGGTGCTAAACCGCAATCCGGATAACTTTTTTGCCGAGACTGAGCAGGTCGCGTTCTGCCCAGGACATATGGTGCCAGGCATCGATTTCTCCAACGATCCACTGCTGCAAGGTCGGCTGTTTTCCTACACTGATACCCAGATCAGCCGACTTGGTGGACCGAATTTCCACGAAATCCCGATAAACCGTCCGCTTGCGCCGAATCACAGCGACCAGCGCGACGCGCTGCATAGGATGACCATCGACAAAGGCCGGGCTTCCTATGAGCCTAATTCCATCGACGGTGGCTGGCCTAAAGAAACGCCATCGGCCCCGCAGGACGGTGGTTTCGAGACTTATCCCGAGCGTCTAGAGGCGCACAAGGTAAGGCGTCGGAGCGAATCGTTTTCTGATCACTTCTCTCAGGCGACGCTGTTTTTCAACAGCATGAGCCATCACGAAAAAGAGCACATTATCGCCGCCTACAGTTTCGAGTTAGGTAAGGTCGAACGTGAATCGATTCGCGCGCGGCAGATCAATGAAATTCTGGCAAACATTGATTTAGAACTGGCGGCACGGGTAGCTGCCAACCTCGGACTTTCTGCGCCTACCTCGGGTACGGTCACACCCCATACGGTATCGGTCACAGAGTCGCCTGCCTTGAGTCAGGTGAACTTGCTGTCTGGCGATATTGTTTCGCGCAAAGTGGCGATTCTGGCTGCGAACGGTGTTGACGGTGCGGCTATCGACGCCTTGAAGAAGGCACTGGAGGCGGAGGGTGCGCACGCCAAACTGCTTGGCCCTACGTCTGCACCGATCAAGACCGCCGATGGTCAGTTCCTGCCTGTGGATGCGTCTATGGAAGGCATGCCTTCTGTGGCGTTTGATGCGGTATTCGTACCCGGCGGCGCCGACTCAGTGACCGCGTTAAGCACCAACGGTGTGGCATTGCACTTCTTGTTGGAGGCATATAAGCACTTGAAAGCCATCGCCTTGAGTGGTGAGGCCAGCCAGTTGCTGGACGTTCTTCACTTGGATGCGGACGACGGATTGTTAGTGAGCAAGAATGGCAAGCTGTTCAAAGCATTTTTTGCCGCGATTGCACAACACCGCGTGTGGGCGCGAGAGCCTAAGGCTAAAGCGATTCCGGCATGATCGTTCTGTAGTAACCCACTTGTTAGCGAGGCGGTGGTCTGACTCACCGCATTAAGCCTTTCGCCAACAAGTGGGCTTCTACAGAAAATTTCGAATTCGGGATTTACAGCTTCGCGGGCTTGAGGATCAGATGGGCAGGTTGGCTTCGATCAATCTGCCTTTCCAATTGCAATTCAAAGTCGGGATTAATCTTTGTCACACGCTTGGTCAGCAACGTCGCGAGCCAAGGGTAGTCGTCGGTGCGCGGCACCTGTAGCGTCACGGTGCAATTGAAGGCAGTTACGTCGGCGGCAATCCCATCGAGCTGCCTACGTAGTTCGCGCATTTCGCCGATTTTTAGTGCAATTGATGTGCTTTCTGCCGCAGGGTCAATGACCTTCGCAATGCGTTTAGCTTCCGCCGCTTTTAGCTCTGCTTCTGCTTTTTCCAATTCGGCTTTACGTGCTTGAGCTATTGCGCCATTGACGCCGCTAGTGAGTGCCGGCGCCTTAGGCATCAGTACGCGGGCACGACTTAAGGCTGTGGCTGCGGCGTTGATATCGCCTTTCTGTAGCACCACTTGGCTACGCTTCAAATACGCCTCGGCCAGTTGTCGCTGGTATTGCTCTATGCGGGGATCATTGGGCATCTGTTTTTGCAGCGCTGCCAACTGATCCTCAGCTGTGGCTAATTCGCTGCTGGCAATGTTTTGCCCAAGCTGCTCGAAGCCATTTGGCTCTGGAGCGGGCGCAGGGGACTCGACCATCGGCACTGTCTGGCAAGCGCCTAACAGGATGGAAAATGCGACAAGGAGCAGATAACGGGAGGTGAACGGCTTCATCCTGCGACTCTCTAATTGCGCAAAAAACGAGCAAGTTTACACATAAGTGCCTTGCCTCGAAAATAACTGTTCGATTGTGAGCGCATTTGTGGGTCTGGCACTACCGCTTAGGCAAAACGAAGCTGAGTAAAAATAGCCCCGCGGCACAGATCACAATCGATGGTCCGGCCGGAGTGTCCTTGAACCAGGACAGGGCCAGCCCGCAGCACACCGCAACCACACCTAATAGACTAGCGCCCAAGGCCATTTGTTCGGGAGATCGTGCGTGACGTTGTGCCGCAGCCGCTGGAATGATCAATAAAGAGGTTATTAATAGAACGCCGACGATCTTCATCGCCACCGCAATAACGATCGCGATCAGCAGCATTAAGGTCAGGCGCAGTGTTGCCACGGGCAATCCTTCGACGGTTGCCAACTCTTCATGCACCGTGATGGCCAATAACGGTCGCCAGAGCACGATGATCAGTCCCAGGACCATAGCGCTGCCGCTCAGGATCCACGCCAGGTCAGTTGGACTGATCGCCAACAAGTCACCGAACAAGTAACCCATCAAATCGATGCGGACGTTGTGCATGAAACTTAGTACTACCAGTCCGAGGGACAGCGTACTGGGTGCGAGAATGCCTAACAGCGTGTCGGATGCCAGCGGCTGGCGTTGTTGCAACGTCACCAACAAGATTGCCAATAGCAGGCAGCCGACGGTGACCGCTAAAGCAGGGCTGATGTTTAGCAAAAAACCCAATGCCACACCGAGCAAGGCTGCGTGGGACAAGGTGTCGCCAAAATACGCCATGCGTCGCCAGACCACGAACGAGCCCAACGGGCCCGCGACCACCGCCAGAGCCAAACCTGCCAACAGGGCATAGAGTAGAAAATCAGCCATGCTTGCAGTTGTCTCCGTGGAGATGAGTCGGTTGTGCCGCTGCTGCACTGTCATCGACCACCGCGCCGTGCAAATCATGGGCGTGATCGTGATGGTGGTGATAAATAGCCAAACTTTGCGCGTTGGTGCCAAATAGCTCAACGAAGGCCGGATCGTTACTGACCTGTTCAGGGTGGCCCGAACAGCACACGTGCCGGTTCAGACAAACCACTTGATCGGTCGTACTCATCACCAGATGCAGGTCGTGAGACACCATCAGCACGCCGCAGCCATGACGATCACGCAGGCGGGTAATCAGGCTGTACAGATCGGCTTGGCCTGCAACGTCGACGCCTTGCACCGGTTCATCGAGAACCAACAATTCAGGTTCGCGCAGTAAGGCCCGGGCTAGCAGAACCCGTTGCATTTCACCTCCGGAAATACCCTGCAGCGGGCTGTCGATCACCCGTTCAGCGCCAACTTCATTGAGTGCCGACAGTGCCCGAAGGCGGCCCACACCAGGCACCAACCTTAGAAAACGCAGCACCGATAACGGCAGTGTGGGGTCGACATGAAGCTTTTGTGGCATGTAGCCGACACGCAATTTCGGTTTTCGCCAAACAGTCCCGGAGTCTGGCTTTAGCAAACCCAAAACGGCCCGCACAAGCGTGGTTTTGCCAGCACCGTTGGGACCGATCAAAGTGACAATTTGTCCGGGCTCCACACTAAGCTGGATGTTCTCCAGCACACTTTGCCCGGCGAAGGCGACGTTCACCTGGTCGATATGGATCAATGCAGTGCTCATCAGGCGGCCTTGCAACCTGCACAAATTCCAAGAATTTCGATGGTTTGCCCTTCAACGGTGAAACCCACTTCCGTCGCTGCACTGATTACGGCTTGAGTAATGAGTGGATGTTGGAGTTCGATAGCCGCATTGCATTCGCGGCAAATCAGAAATTGGCCCTGATGCGCATGCGTCGGATGGTTGCAGCCGGTGAATGAGTTGAGCGAGGCAATCCGGTGAACGAGACCGTTTTCCAGTAGAAAATCCAAAGCTCGGTACACAGTAGGGGGCGCGGCGCGACGACCATCTTCTTCACTCAACACCGCCAGGATGTCGTAGGCACCCAACGGTTTATGGCTTTGCCAGACCAGCTCCAGTACACGACGACGCAGGGCGGTCAGGCGTAAGCCTTTACGCGCGCACAGCGTGTCAGCCTCGGAAAGCGCAGTGTGTACGCAATGGGAGTGATCGTGGGGACGACTGGCAAGCGGGGTTTTGGGCATGGGCGAGGACGATTTTTGTGAGAGACGTTATTATGTTACCTGTTCCTGTCTCTTTCGGTGGTTTTCGTGTCCCGTCTTTTTGTCATCGTTGTTGCTCTATCTGCCAGCGTACTGATGATTTCTTCTGCCAACGCTGATGTTCGGGTATTGACCAGTATCAAGCCGTTACAGCTCATTGCTGCTGCCGTTCAGGACGGTGTAGGCAAGCCAGAAGTGCTTCTGCCGCCGGGCGCATCACCCCATAATTACGCGCTCCGCCCGTCCGATGTACGGCGGGTGGGCGACGTTGATCTGCTTTATTGGATCGGTCCAGACATGGAGAGCTTCCTGCCTCGCGTGCTGAAAAATCGCACATCACCGACCATCAGCGTTCAGTCGTTACCAGGCCTGCACCTGCGCCATTTCGCGGCTGATAGCCAATCTCATGAAGCTGCTGACACGGCAGAACACGATCACGATCACCGGCCGGGCAGCCTTGATGCTCACCTGTGGTTGTCCTCGGTGAATGCGCGAGTGATCGCGGCTCGGATGGCCAGCGATTTGTCTGTGGCGGACCCCACGCACTCGGCACGTTATGAAAGTAACTTGAAGGCGTTCGACACGCGTCTCGACGCATTGGATGTGCAATTGAAGTCCCGGGTCGCTGGCGTTGTGAACATGCCATTCTTTGTTTTTCACGAGGCATTCGATTACTTCGAAGACGCTTACGGGATCAAGCACGCGGGTGTATTGAGCGTGGCCGAAGAAGTGCAGCCAGGGGCTCAGCACGTCGCTGCAATGCGTGCAAGACTGACTGAAGTCGGCAAAACGTGTGTGTTCAGCGAGCCTCCGCTACGCCCGCGCCTCGCGGAAACCCTGTCGGCAGGCTTACCCGTAAAATTGGCTGAGCTCGATGGTCTTGGAGGCTACGCTCCTGCGACCGCGCAGGGCTACGAGCAGATGATGAAAAAAATCGGCAATGATTTGGTCAGTTGCCTGGAGTCTCTGTGAGGCAGTCGTGATCGGTAACGGCACTCCAAAAGCAGATGGTCGTCCAGTTTATGGGTGCCGTTCAGGGTTACTAAAAAGCTCGATAGCAAAGAGCGTCAACTTTTATAGCGCAAACGGCAGCGGTGTATGAATATGCTGACGTTGTGCCAATCGTTGCTGGAACTCCATTGGGTCGTGGATCAATACATTTTGCCCGGCAAATGATTCTGCGGCGATCAAGCGTGACAGCCAGAAACGAACACAGGCCACGCGCAGCATCGTCGGCCACAGTTCGGCTTCGCCAGCGGTAAAGGGGCGTAAGCCAACGTAGGCACCGAGCATGGCGCGGGCCCGGGGTCCGTCGATCTGGCCGTTTTGGAATGAGCACCAGTCGTTCAGCGCAATCGCAACGTCATAAAGCATCGGGCCTGAGCAGGCGTTGTAGAAATCAATCAGTCCTGTCAGATGGGTACCTTCAAACAGTACGTTGTCGCGAAACAGGTCTGCGTGCAGGTTGGCTCGCGGCAAAGCCAGAATACGAGACTTAAGACGCTCGATTTCTTCCAGCGCCGATTGCAGCAGTCCACGCTGGATTTCGTTCAGGTGCGACAAAAAGGTTGTGCCCTCAGTCAGCATCCAGTCTAGCCCCCGATCCGTTTTGCGCTCTAGCACTCGGTCACGGGTGGCCACGTGTAGATGCCCGAGCAATTCGCCAATCTGCACGCAGTGCTGAGTGTTCGGCTCTTTGATGTGTTTGCCCGCCAGGCGCGGCTGCAACAGAGCCGGTTTGCCCGCCAGCTCGCGCAATGCGCTGCCCTGAGTGGTGCGCAGGGCATAAGGCACTGGCAAGTTCGCGTCGTGCAGGACATCGAGCAGTTCGATGAAAAACGGCAAATCCTGAATCGGACCACGTTCCACCAATGTCAGAACGAACTCGCCCTGTTCCAGGCTGACGAAAAAATTGCTGTTTTCGCTGCCAGCGGCAATGCCCTGAAAATCACGCAAACGGCCTAGGCCGTAAGGGGCAAGAAAGGTTTCCAGCTCGGGCCGAGCCAGGGGGGTAAACACGGACATGATCAAGACTGCCAGCAAATTAAGTGAATGTGGGGCGTTACCAACTGAAAAGCACCCATGAGGGAATCAGCATGTCCGGTTGGTCCGAACGAATGAAGTTGGCGTCTGTGCCATCGGCGCGGACTAAAAAATACGGTTTGCCATGCGCCGGCGTGATCTTGATCGCATAAAGGAAGCCATTTTGTCGGTACTCTTGAATGACTTTGTCACCTTCAGTGTGAATAGTGATGTCCGGTTCCGCTGAAGGGGCTTCGTCTTGCGCATTAACCGCGAACGGACAGAGTAGCAACAGACTGGCCAGCAACAGGCGATTTGTTGTTCGCATGATAACCTTGTCCCTTTGTCGTCAACGGTCCTCGCATTCTAGCGCCGACCCCGTCGAAAAGGTTGATCCTGCTCATGAGCCAAGCCCCCCTCGTCCTGGTGGACGGTTCTTCTTATCTCTACCGCGCCTTTCACGCGCTGCCTCCGCTCGCCACCTCTAAGGGGTTGCCTACCGGGGCGGTGAAAGGCGTGCTTAATATGCTTAAAAGTTTGCGTCGGCAATACCCCGACAGCCCGTTTGCTGTGGTTTTCGATGCCAAAGGCGGCACGTTTCGCGACGCTCTCTACGCCGAATACAAAGCCAATCGCCCGAGCATGCCGGATGATCTTCGGGTGCAGGTTGATCTGCTTCACGCTTGCGTAAAGGGCTTGGGCTATCCGTTGCTGTGTGTTGAAAATGTCGAGGCTGATGACGTCATCGGTACATTGGCCCGCAGCAGCGCGGCCGCTGATCGTCCGGTCATCATCTCGACCGGCGATAAGGACATGGCGCAGCTGGTCGATGGGCACATTACCTTGGTCAACACGATGACTGGAAGCGTGCTGGATATCGCTGGCGTGAAGGAGAAGTTCGGCGTCGGTCCTGAGCACATCATCGATTACCTTGCGCTGATGGGCGATAAAGTCGACAACATCCCAGGCGTACCTGGTGTAGGTGAGAAAACTGCGGTGGGTCTGCTGGCGGGCATTGGCGGCGGATTAATCGACGTTTATGCGAATCTGGAAAAAGTCGCGGCTCTGCCGATTCGCGGTGCGAAAACACTGGCAATCAAGCTCGAAGAGCACAAGACCATGGCGTTCCTGTCCTACGAGCTGGCGACGATCAAAATCGACGTGCCGTTGGATATTGAGCTAGATGCGTTGCATTGCAGTGAGCCTGACCGTGAAAAATTGGTCGAGTTATACACCGAGCTGGAATTCAAAAGCTGGATCGAAGAGTTACAGCGCGATGCGAAACGCGCTGGCGAAGAGATTGTTATATCCGACGATCCAATGGTCGTTCCGACACGCTATGAGACCATCCTCGAACAGGATCAATTAGATACCTGGATGAAAAAGCTAAACGGCGCCAAGCTTTTCGCGTTCGTCACTCAAAGCAACGGGCTCGACGCTCAGCGGGCACAACTGGTCGGCATTTCGTTTGCGGTCAAGGTCAACGAGGCGGCCTACGTCCCGCTGACCCACTCTTACATGGGCGTGCCGCAGCAACTGGATCGCGACATGGTGCTGCGCACACTCCAGCCATTACTTGAGGACGCGAGCAAAATCAAAGTCGGTCAGCACGCCAAATTTGATATCAATATTCTCGCTAACTGCGCGATGGATGGTGATCAGAGTCAAGGCATCACGGTTCGAGGCTTGGCGTTTGACACCATGCTCGAATCCTACGTATTGGATTCAACGGCCACTCGCCATGACAAAGACAATTTAGCGCTCAAGTATTTGAATCACACTAATATCAGCCTGCAAGACATCGCCGGCAAAGGCGTTAAGCAACTGAGCTTTGACCAGATTGCGTTGGAGCAGGCCGCCCAGTTTGCGGCCGAAGACGCCGATCTGACCCTGCGCTTGCACCACGCTTTGATGGAGCGACTCGCGGTGACGCCAAGTTTGGCGCCGGTGCTGACTGATATCGAAATGCCGCTGGTGCCGGTGTTGGCGAGAATTGAACGCCAGGGTGCTTTGGTCGATGCCAAGTTACTGGGTATTCAGAGCGTCGAGCTGGGCGACAAGATGACCGGGCTGGAGCGTGAGGCTTTCGCGATTGCCGGTGAGGAGTTCAATCTGGGTTCGCCCAAGCAGTTGGGAGTGATTCTCTATGAAAAGCTCGGGCTGCCTGTTCTGAGCAAAACTGCCAAGGGCCAGGCGTCTACGGCCGAGGCGGTCTTGGCCGAACTGGCCGAGCTGGATTTCCCGCTGCCTAAAGTGCTGATGCAATACCGCTCGATGAGCAAACTGAAAAGCACCTACACCGACCGTTTGCCCGAGCAGATAAACCCGCGCACCGGGCGGATTCACACGTCGTACCATCAGGCCGTGGCAGCGACGGGTCGTTTGTCCTCCAGTGATCCTAACCTGCAGAACATTCCGATTCGTAGCGCCGAAGGGCGCCGGATTCGTCAGGCCTTTATTGCGCCCAAAGGCTACAAGCTGTTGGCGGCGGACTATTCGCAGATTGAACTGCGGATCATGGCCCATTTGGCCAAGGATGAAGGCTTGCTCCACGCGTTCCGCAACGACCTGGATGTGCACCGCGCGACAGCCGCCGAGGTATTTGGTGTCGAACTGGACAGCGTTAGCATTGACATGCGTCGCAAGGCTAAGGCCATCAACTTTGGTTTGATCTACGGCATGAGTGCCTTTGGTCTGGCTAAGCAGATTGGCGTGGATCGTAAAGAGTCCCAAGCTTATATCGATCGTTATTTCGCCCGTTACCCAGGCGTGCTCGACTATATGGAGCGCACTCGGGCGCAGGCCGCAGAACAGGGTTTTGTTGAAACCTTGTTCGGCCGTCGACTGTATTTGCCCGATATCAATGCCAAGAATCAATCGCTTCGCAAGGGTGCCGAACGGACTGCAATTAATGCGCCCATGCAAGGCACTGCCGCCGATATCATCAAGAAGGCGATGATTGCTGTGGATGGTTGGCTGACTGACTCGGGAATCGATGCTCGGGTTATCTTGCAGGTGCATGACGAGTTGGTTCTGGAAGTGCGCGAAGATCTTGTCGAAGAGGTAAACGAACTGATTCGTCCTTACATGAGCGGCGCAGCAACGTTAGACGTACCGCTGCTCGTGGAGGTTGGCGTGGGTAACAACTGGGATGAGGCTCACTAAACGAACGTTGTTACTGCGACTTAAGGTCGCAGTAACAACGCTATCTATCGGCGGCTTATGCTTCGAATTTTCGATTTCTATCGCGAACAGCTTTAACCACCAAGGAACTAAACCGGTGAATTGGCACTCAGAGACTAGGAATGGCTGGTGAAGCCCTTCGATGCTCCTATGTTGTGTTAAGTGTTGGCAGATATCTAGACCTCGCCCTAAAGGTCTGGACCTTGGACCCCGGAACTTCCTCCTCCCCATAGAAGCCCGGGGTTTTTTTTGCCTGTAATTCCTATGACGCTGGCTCGGAGACCTTGTCCGCCAGCTCCATCCAGCCCGCCAAGACCGTATAGGCTTCCTCTAGACCCAAGCGTTTTGGTGCTGAAAACAGCGAGATGCTTACTGCTTCGCCCCAGCCTTTGCGAATTTCTGCCTGAATCTTCAGTAAAGTATTTTTTGCTGCGCCATAGGTCAGTTTGTCGGCTTTGGTCAGCAAAATATGCATAGGCATGTGGCTGGCGATGGACCAATCAAGCATCAGCAGGTCGAAATCTGTCATGGGATGACGGATATCCATCATCAAAATCAAACCTTTAAGGCTTTCCCTGCTGCCCAAGTACGCTTCTAAATGGCGCTGCCAGTGCAGTTTCAGCGGGATAGGCACCTTCGCGTAACCATAGCCGGGCAAGTCGACCAGGCGACGTTCTTCATCCAAATTGAAAAAGTTTAGCAGTTGGGTACGGCCGGGCGTTTTCGAGGTGCGGGCCAGGCTCGCATGGGTAAGAGTGTTCAACGCACTCGACTTGCCAGCGTTGGAACGCCCGGCAAAGGCCACCTCGAAGCCTTCGTCGTCGGGGCATTGGTCGACTTTAGCGGCGCTGAGCATGAAGGTAGCCTGTTGGCACAGGCCTAGGATGGGGTTCTTGAATTGCATGATATTTCCGATGAGGGCGGGTGCCGGCAGAGGCGCGGCAAGCAGTGTCGTTTCCGTTTCAGTAGCGCCAGTATATAATGCCGTAGATTTTGTGTGCGCTTTGTCCCACCGTAGGATGAAGTTCACGGGGACGATTGAGTGAATTGCGCATTAGAACGCAGCACGTTCCCAACCCTGAACAAGTCGTTTTCTGAAGAAATGGCCCTTAGTTACCGGTTTCCTTCATGCCGTTCTTCAGTACTCAGGCTACACAGGACCAGAAGCTGTGTACAACCGTGCTTGTGCGGCCTGTCAGTCGGCCAGTTGCCAATGGCGCCTTAACCCGGCGATCAGGACAGCTTGGGCGCCTAGACTGTCGCAAGGCGTGGAGGCGCTGGTGCAGCATGTGACCCAGGGTTTCAAGGCGATGCCGCCGCGTGGATTGTGCATGGACTGCAGTAGCGAGGATTACCGCGTTGTCATCTATTGGATGAGCCAGTAATTCTCGATACATAACTTTCTCACCCTTAGCCGTAGTTGGATAGCTGATGAACAAATTACTCGCGAGTCTGGTCTTGACCCTGGGCATCTCCGGTATTGCCCACGCTGCCGCTGTAGTGGGCGATGCTGCTGCTGGTCAGGCAAAAGCTGCTGTGTGTGGCGCTTGTCATGGTCCAGATGGCAATAGCATGGCGCCCAATTTTCCCAAATTGGCGGGTCAGGGAAATCGTTACCTGATCAAACAGTTGCATGACATCAAGGAGGGTAAGCGAACGGTCTTGGAGATGACCGGTCTGTTGACCAACTTGCAGGACCAAGACTTAGCGGATATCGCGGCTTATTTTTCCAGTCAGAAAGGCAGCGTCGGCGCAGCTGATCCGAAACTGGTTGCCGCAGGCGAAGCCTTGTTCCGTGGCGGAAAGCTGGATCAGGGCATGCCTGCCTGTACCGGTTGCCACTCGCCCAATGGCGTGGGTAACCCTGCTGCCGGCTTCCCGCACTTGGGTGGTCAGCATGCGGCCTACGTAACAAAACAGTTGACCAACTTCCGTGAAGGCGATCGTACTAACGATGGCGACACGATGGTGATGCGCAGCGTAGCCTCGAAGCTCAGCAACAAAGACATTGCAGCATTATCCGCTTATATCGAAGGCCTGCATTAACAGTGAGTTGATCGTTTTTGCGATCGGTTTTCACGCGTCGCATTGATTTTCAGGCTTTCAAGCAAGGACGCGGGTTCAAAAAGGGTGGCTTCGGCTGCCCTTTTTCACACCTGCCAGCGTTACACTAGCGAACTCAAGCCGACCGACCGAGTCAAAGACAGGTCGCGTTAAGGCGACTTAAAATGCCCAGGAGTAAAGCATGCGTAATCTGATTCTCGGCGCCGCTCTCGTTGCCGCCAGCTTGTTCGGAATGTCTGTCCAAGCTGCCGATCCAATTGAAGCGGGCAAACAATATGTCGAGCTGAGCAGCGCCGTCCCTGTCTCGGTGCCGGGCAAAATCGAAGTAGTCGAAATGTTCTGGTATGGCTGCCCACACTGCTATGCCTTTGAGCCCGTCATTAATCCTTGGGTTGCAAAACTGCCGGCTGATGTTCACTTCATCCGAATTCCAGCCATGTTCGGCGGCCCGTGGGACGCTCACGGTCAGTTGTTTATTACCCTCGACACCATGGGTGTAGAAAGCAAAGTCCACGCGGCAGTATTCGAAGCCATTCAGAAAGAACACAAGCGCCTCGACAAGCCAGAGGACATGGCTGATTTCGTGGCTACCCAAGGCGTCGACAGAACCAAGTTCCTGGAGACCTACAACTCCTTCGCAGTGAAAGGCAAAATTGCCCAGTACAAAGAACTGGCGAAGAAATACGAGATTTCTGGTGTGCCAACCATGATCGTAAATGGTAAGTATCGCTTTGACCTGGGCACTGCTGGCGGTCCTGAGCAGGCGCTTCAAGTCGCCGATCAGCTGATCGCTAAAGAACGCGCCTCTGTCGCTGCCAAGTAAGCGCGCCGGCCATGCGACGCTGGAGAACGGAGCGCGTCGTTGGGCGACCTGATGCGAATATCAACGAGCACCACCTTCAAGCAAGCGGTTTACCGGCCGATGGTCGGTTGCGCTTACTCAGCTTCAACATACAGGTTGGCATCAGCACCGAGCGATACCGGCATTATTTGACCCGTGGGTGGCAGCATCTGCTGCCTCACACCGGGCGGGCGGGCAACCTGCAAAAAATCGGTGGTCTGTTGGGCGACTTCGATCTCGTTGCGTTACAAGAAGCCGATGGCGGCAGCCTGCGCTCCGGTTACGTCAATCAAGTCGAGCACCTTGCCCAACTAGGTGCGTTCCCGTATTGGTATCAACAACTCAACCGCAATCTCGGTCGGTTTGGCCAGCACAGCAATGGCGTACTCAGCCGCTTGCGGCCGTGGGCAATTGAGGATCATCCGTTGCCGGGGCCTGCTGGGCGCGGCGCGATACTTGTCCGTTTCGGGGAAGGGCCTGAGGCGTTGGTGGTGGTGATGATGCACCTTGCTTTAGGTGCGCGCGTGCGTAACCTCCAGTTGTCTTATATTCGTGACCTGATTGGTGATTATCACCACCAAGTGCTGATGGGTGACATGAACACTCATGCTATTGACTTGCTTGAGAGCTCTCCGCTGCGAGACCTTGGGCTCCTAGCGCCGCAGATTGAGGCAACCTTCCCAAGCTGGCGCCCACAACGTTGTCTTGATCATATTTTACTTAGTCCTACCCTGACTCTTGAGCGGGTGCAGGTTTTAGCTCAGCCCATCTCTGATCATTTACCCGTAGCGGTAGAGATTCGGTTGCCGGACTTTTTGAATTCAGATGCGCTGCCTGTTCTCGGCACGCCTCCTCGCGGAACCCTCGCATGAGCGACGAAGCTGCGCGCTGGAAAGAAAAGTACCTAAAAAACATTGAGCAACAAGACAAGCTTCAGATTCGCTGGAACGCTCGGCTTGACCTGTTGCGTCGAGGTCTGGTGCGCAGCAGTCTAGCGGCTGAGGGCACTGATCGAGCGGTCGACCAGTGCATGAAGGAAATGCGTGAAATCGTCCGCCGTGATGACATGGACGCAGGCCTTGCAGCCCTGATCCCGCGTTTGGAAAAAGCCGTACTCGACTCGGAGCAGCGTCGGGAGACCCGGGTCGGGCAGATGGGCACGGCATTGAACGCATTAGTTAGTCAGCTGCAACGCCTGCCGTTACCACGTGAAGTCAGCCGTCCGCTCAAGGCATTTGCCAAGCAGTTGGATGATCGGGTTTCTCAAGCGCGGGAACTGCCGCTACTGCTCGATGAGTTAAGCGGTTTGCAAGGCAAGGCCCTGACCGTTCTAGAGCATGCTGATGCTGACGAGTCAACTCGGCCAGGGCTTTTGCAGCGACTGTTCGGCGGGCGCGAAGCTGCAAATACAGGCGCGGAGGTGATGTCAGACGCGTTCGTGGAGGCTGCTTCAACGCCTGTTTTGGAATCGGGCGTCGTCGAAGCGCCTCAATCTATCCGAACTCCAGTCGAGCCCAAGATTGTCGTTGCGCTACTCCCAACCCCTGCACCAGCACCGGATCTAATTTTAACGGCTGCGCATTCCGCCGCCGTCGAAGATCCGCTAGTGTTTACTGAAACACCTGCCTCCGTTGATATTCAGGTCACTGAAGTGTCCTCCACAGTGTCGGAGCCGATCAAACCGCTAGCTGTATTGTCAGAAGCCCGATCAGAAAAAGCGGCGCCGAGTCCACCGTCCGAAGAACAGCTGCGAGAGGTCACGCTGGAGACATCATCCGACCTGGATCACACCGTTATAGAACCAGATACGACCTACGATTTACCCTCCTCCCCTGAGCCCAGTTACAGCTCGGTCGCGATTCACATCGAAGAAACGCTGTTGGGCCTGCTTGATGAGTTAACACTGCCCGAGCACCATCGTCCTCAGGCGATAGCAATGCGGGCTCGCTTGGAAAAGGGGCTGAACTGGTACGAACTGCTGCCGATTCTCGATGATCTCGCCGTGTTAATGCTGGCAATCAACGACAGTGGCCAGCGCGATTTCGAGGTGTATCTCAAACAGCTCAATGAGCGGTTGGAGTCCTTCCAGAATAACCTGCAAGCCGTCAGTGATAACCACGCTGATGGCCGCTGCGCGGCGCGGGGTATGCAGAGTGAATTGCGCGAACAAGTCGATGGCTTGCAAAGCAGCCTGCAAGAAGCCACTGACTTGACCAGCCTTAAGCAGGTGTTGGAAACCCGCCTTGAAGGGTTGCTCGGCACTATGGATCAGCATCAACGGCACCACGATGAGCGCGAACAAGAGGTTGCGTTACGCTTACAAGGCTTGGCAACACGGGTGGCGACTATGGAGCAAGAAGCTCAAGGATTTCGGGTCCACCTCGAAGAACAGCGTCAAAAAGCGTTGGTCGACCCGCTGACGACGTTACCTAATCGTGCGGCATGGAGTGAGCGACTGGAACATGAAGTCGATCTGTGGCAAAAAAACGGAAATAACCTGTTGTTGAGCATGCTTGACCTTGATCATTTCAAGAGAATCAACGACAACTACGGGCACCTTGCAGGCGACAAGGTACTCAAAATCATTGGCACTGAATTGCGCAAACGCCTACGCCCGGGCGATTTTATCGCTCGATTTGGCGGAGAGGAGTTCGTCCTGCTTATCCCTGAAACGTCCATGATTGAGGGAATGGCGCTTCTGAATAAGCTGCGTATGGCGGTTGAGGCATGTCCATTCCACTTCAAGGGCGAGCCGGTCACTATCACGTTGTCGATGGGGATCACTGCTTTTCGAGTCGGTGAACGCAGTGAGTCGGTCATCCATCGGGCGGACCAGGCTTTGTATCGAGCCAAAAATGAAGGTCGGAATCGGATCGAACAAGGCTGAGATCGAATCGATTGGATGAGCGGATATTTCAATTCTGGCTTTAGCGCAGCGCTTCCTCTGCATTCCGTTATGCTATGGCGTCACGTTCCTAGGTGTTTTGACCTGCCATGAAATTGCTTTCCTCGTTGGTAATGCTCCTTCTCCTGACCGCATGTAGCAGTAATGGGTTAAGGCTCGACACCAATCATCCATCAGCTAATTTCGACAGCCGGGCCCAGTACGTCATCGTGCACTACACGACCGCGCCGTTGGAGCGCTCCCTGGCGTTATTGACTCATGGAGAGGTCAGCAGCCATTACTTGATTGGCGACCAGCAGTATCCAGTGGTCTACAAGCTGGTTGATGAAAACCTCCGTGCCTGGCATGCCGGTGAAAGTGAATGGGAAGGCCGTACGTGGCTCAACTCCAGCTCCATCGGTATCGAAATCGTCAACCCTGGCTATCGTGACTTGCCCGCTGGGCGCGTCTGGTACCCCTACAGTGAAGGGCAGATCCAGGCTTTAACCTTATTGCTCAAGGATATTGTCAAGCGCAATCACATTGACCCCAGACACGTCATTGGTCACAGCGATATCGCACCGCAGCGCAAACTTGATCCCGGTCCTTTATTTCCATGGAAACGCCTGGCAGATGAAGGGTTAGGGATTTGGCCGAATGCTCAGGATGTCGCGCAACGCCAAGCATTCATGATGAATAATTTGCCGAGCGTCAGTTGGTTCCAACAGCAATTGGCTCAGTTAGGCTACGCGACCCCTCAAACCGGAGAGCTCGACACGGCCACCCGTCGCGTCGTTGCTGCATTTCAGATGCATTATCGACCCGAGCGCTTCGATGGACAGCCGGATGTGCAAAGCGCAGCTATTCTCCAAGTGTTAAACCATCACAACTAAATACGCTTCGCCTTTCTGATTTGACGGGCATTTTTCTAACTTGTTGCTATACCTCATTGGTATTCTCCGGATAACCAATGATGTCCACGGCTGCAGCACGCATAGCGAGCTCTCGTCCTTGGCTGCTTGCTTTGCTTGCGGCAATGCTTAGTGCTGCCCTTTTGCTGGGCGGTAGCTTCAGTTTGATTCTGAATGAGGCTCGGCAAGACGAAAGGGAGCAGATGAATGCCCGGGGTGACCGCTTTCTGGTACGTCTGGAGCAGTTGTTTGGACAGTTGCGTGAAGGTCTTGATCAACTGGAAGCACAGCCCTTACGTTCCTGCGAACCGCAGATGCTGGAAATATTGCGACAGGTTAGCGTCAGCTATCGATTCATATATGAAGCGGCCTTCGTGGGTGGTAATGATCAACCGTGCTCCAATTGGCCGCACCGGACTGAACTCAACCGCCCGCGTCCCCCTGATATTCGCGGGCCGACTTACGACTATTGGCTCAATACTTCGGCACAGCCGGACGACAATCTGGCGGCGTTAATGCTGGGGCGAGGTGACTTTCGGGTGTCGACGTCTCGTGGACACCTGACCGATGTGGTTGATTTGCCTGAGGGTGGCAGCTTGTTGGTGGTACTAGACAACGGGGCCAGGGCCATCCCTGTTTTAGGCCCCTCCCAACTGTGGCCTCCCACACCGGACTGGTCATCAATCACCGCGGAAACCCTGGTCACGACGCCTACACAGCTGATTTATCGCATGCCCACACAGAGCCCTGAGTATCAGTTAGTGCTTATTACCCCGCGGGCTTCGCTCGGACAGCAGTGGGGCGGCGCTTGGTGGTTTCTCGCCCCCGCCAGTTTACTTATTGCGTTTTGCGTTGGCATATTGGTGCTGCAATTGATGCGTGAACGCCAATCGCTGGGGGGTGAGCTTCAGGGGGCATTGCGCCGTGGTGAGTTACAGGTGTTGTACCAACCGATCTTCGACCTAAAAAGTCGCCGTTGTGTTGGTGCCGAAGCACTGGTGCGATGGCGACGCCAAGATGGCAGCCTGACCAGTCCCGATTTGTTCATCCCGCTGGCGGAAAACACCGGACAAATACGCCAAATCACAGACTTCGTGCTTCAGCAGTTGTTGGAACAATTAGGCCACCTGCTGCGCGCTAACCCACACCTTTATATTTCCGTAAACCTGGCGGCTTGTGACGTCATGGCACCTCGCATCGGTCGGGTGACTGCGAGATTGCTAGCTCAGCATCGTGTGTCTCCTAGCCAAATAGCCTTTGAGGTGACCGAACGTGGCCTTATCGACGTGGTAGTCGCGCGCAATCATCTGCAAGCACTGCGCGATGTGGGTCATCAGGTGTTGATCGACGATTTTGGTACTGGATATTGCAGTCTTGCTTATCTGCAAACCTTGCCGGTTGACTGCTTGAAGATCGACAAGGCATTTATCGATGCGCTGGGGCACGATGCGGCAAGCAGCGGTGTGGCACCACACATCATTCGCATGGCCCATGCGCTGGAATTAAGGGTTATTGCCGAAGGGATCGAATATGAAGCGCAAGCCGTACTGCTCAGCAGTGAGGGGGTGAACTACGGTCAAGGCTGGTTGTTTGCCCGACCCTTGACTGCGACGAAGCTGACGGAATTGGTTACAGGAGGTAGACGTACGATAAGTCGCCGCAATGATGATGAAGCCTGATGCGTCAGCTTATTCGCGAGCAAGCCTACCCTTTCGGAAAATCTGCTTAAAGCGGCAACGCCATATAAAACTGCGTGCCCTGCCCCGGTCGCGAATAAACACCCATCCGACCACCGTGAAGTTGCACGATTTCCTTACACAGTGCCAGACCTAACCCTGCGCCGCCCTTTTTGCGCCCGACTTGAACGAATGGCTCGAAAATTCGGCCCTGTTGCCCGTAAGCGATTCCTTCCCCGTTGTCTTCCACGCTGACGATTACCCGCTCGCCATGGCGACGGGCCTGCAAGCGGATGAGTCCGTTCTCCGGCGTATGACGCAAAGCGTTATCCAACAAGTTATCTAGCACCCGCTCCAGCTGCGCCTGATCAGCGTGCAAGAGTGGCAAGGGTTCCTGTATTTCTACAAGCAACACGGTATTTTGATCATCGGCTTGTTGGTTGAAACGTTCGCGGGCCTGCGCGAGTAAATTTTCGATGGCACAGGGCGCCAAGCTAAGTTTTTGCAAACCATTCTGGTAGCGGGAAAAATTCAGCAAGTCGTTGATCAACTGCATCAAGCGCTGCATTTCTTCATTGACGGTGTTGAGCAGGTCCGCTTCGCGGGAGTCAGACGGAAAATGCAAACGTTCCTGCAGCAGGCCGAACGCCATGTGCATGCCGGTCACAGGCGTTCGGAGTTCGTGTGAGGCACGCAGCACAAACTCGCTTCTGACCCGCTCGAACGCACGCTGCTCTGTCACGTCATGTAATACCATCACCGCACCCAGGATATTGCCCCTGGTATGACTGACGGGTGTCAGGCTGTAGGTCAGCAGCCTTGACTCACCATCCACCTCAATGGCGAGGTCTTCAGGCGCCCGTTCAAGGTTGGCACCACGAAGGGTCAGATACAGCTGTTCATCCAGTTCCGGGCGCTGCAACGCTTCGCCCAGCCCCTGCCCGAGGCGATTTTCATCCCACCCCAATTGGCGCTGTGCTACCGGGTTAAGGTGCTCCAAACGACCTTGCCGGTCGATCATCAGCAGGCCGTCGTCAATGCTGTCCAGTACCGCTTGCAGCTTCTGCTGGCCTGCAAGTAGCTCGTCGATATTGGTTGCCTGATGTTGGCGCAGTGCTTGCGCCATGATTCCGAATCGGCGGGTTAGCAAGTTCATTTCCGCAGCCGAAGAAATCGGAAGCGTGACCTCGAAATTTCCTTGGCCAATCTTGTCGGCGGCTTTGGCCAACGCTTCGATGGGAGCGCCGAAGCGCCGGGCAATGCCATGGGCAGTGATAAACCCAATGCACAGAACCGCGATGCCCACCAAACCCAACAAGCCCGCGACCCACAATGCTCGTTCCCGAGCCGTATTTTGTGTGCGGCTGATATTGTCCAGCGCCTGTTTATGCGCGCTGATCAAGGTGCCGCGCAACGCCTTGAAGCTGTTCGTTAGCATGAGGTTGTCATGCAGCGTCGCGGGTTGTGCTTGGAGCTGATCGAAGTCGTACAAAAACTGTTGATAATCGGCACGCGCGTGGACAAAGCCGTCTTGCACATGGTCTTGTGCATCGTGTTCAATGCCTTTGGCCAGCAGATCCTGGAACTCTTGCTGCGTATGGCCGATAGCCTTCCGGTCTGGGGGCGTCTCGAGCATCAATATCAGCTGATCGCCCAAGTTCTGGCGTAACTTCATGCTTAAGTCTAAGGATATGAAGTTGTTTTGAATCAGGGACTCTTGGGATTTGGCCATCTGCATAACGCTGACCAGTCCAAGTAACAGTCCCAGCAGGGCGACAGTCATTAGCGCTGAAATGCTCAGGAACAGGCGAGTACGCAACTTCATGGCCAGCTTCATAAGTCGCCGTTCATAGGTTGTATTGCTTGCGTTTGCGGTAAAGCGTTGAGGCGTCGATACCCAGCGTCTTCGCCGCCTGGTCAAGGGTATCACTGGTGGCTAAGACAGCTCCGATGTGTGCCTTTTCCAGTTCGTCCAAACTCATCGCCGCGCCTACTCGGGGCGCGTTGTTGGTCGGCTGTTCAGCCATTCCCAGATGGCTTATTTCGACCCGCTCTTGAGGGCAAATAATGCTGGCACGCTCTATCACGTTGCGCAGTTCACGGATGTTTCCGGGCCATCGATAGTTGAGCAGCGCTGATCGAGCATCTTCGCTAAATCCACGGGCGGGACGTGCATATTCCTTGACGAAACGGGCAAGAAAACGATCTGCCAACGTGAGGATGTCTTCGCTGCGCTCACGCAGCGGTGGCAAGTGCAAGGTGATAACGTTCAAGCGATACAAAAGGTCTTCGCGAAAACGGCCATCACGTACCATGTCTTCGAGGTTCAAGTTAGTGGCAGCGAGAATACGAACGTCGGCGCGGCGGGTCACAGGGTCGCCAACTCGTTCATACTCCTTATCCTGAATAAAACGCAAAAGCTTGGGCTGCAATGTCAGCGGAAAATCACCTATTTCATCCAGAAAAAGGGTACCTGCGTCGGCCTGATTTACGCGACCAAGGGTGCTTTCGCTGGCCCCTGTGAATGCCCCACGACTGTGGCCAAATAACTCGCTTTCCATCAGCTCAGCTGTCAACGACGGGCAGTTAATCGTCACACAAGATTTTTTGGCGCGCTTGCTCCAACCATGGATTGCCCGAGCCAGCTCGCCTTTACCGGTACCTGATTCGCCGAGAATCAGAATGTTTGCGTCCGTATTGGCAACCTGACGGGCTGTTTCCAAAACGGCCATCATAGAGGGGCTGTGGGAGTCCAAACCATCTTTAGGTTTGCGGACCTCCCCTTCCAACGCCTCTAGGCGCGCCGACAATTGACGAACTTCCAGCTGCTTGGCGGTTGCCAGGCGCAATTGATCCGGACTGCACGGCTTGACCAAATAGTCAGCGGCCCCCGCCTGAATCGCATCCACAGCGGTATCAACGGCCGAGTGAGCTGTGACTATTACAACCCGCATCCAGGGTGCCTGAACCCGCATTTGCGCTAGAACATCGAGGCCGTTGTCTTCGCCCAAGCGTAAATCAAGAAAGCAAAGGTCGAATACCTGACGCTGAAGCAGCGTTTCTGCCTGGGCGGCACTGTTAGCGGTTGCAACGGTATAGCCCTCATCTTCCAGGCAATAGCGGAAGGTGCGAAGGATCGCGGATTCGTCATCCACTAAAAGAATACGGCCCTGATGATCAGTGGCTGTGTCCATATTCCTACGCTCCGTTATGAATGATCTGAGTTAGTCCCGGAAATTTCGGGCAAGTTGCATGGTCAATTCTGATTCATTCCGCGCCTTGCATGGTAGCCCTGTAATACCCTCACCGTTATCAATTTGATATTTATGAATTTTTAGCTGCGACCGGTACTGGCATGACGCTTGCGAATCGTGCATCGCTTTCGTAAAAAGTCCTGGTGGCTGTCGGATGGAGAATGGCCTTATGCACTTGCTTAAAAAAATTGCGCTGGTCACTGCGACAAGCGCGATGGTTGGGTTAACGCCAATGGTCGCGCAGGCGGCAGAGAAAGATTTAGCCAGTCAAGTCACTGAGGCACGTCAAGAAGGCTCGATATGGACTGCATTTGCACTTAACCGGCACTTAAGTCCGTTCAAAATAAAAGTAAGCGTTGATAGCGGCACGGCTGTGCTTGAAGGCAAAGTCGAAAATAAGGTCGACCGGGAATTAGCTGAGCAGATAGCTCTGGACGTTGCCGGGATCGAGAAGGTCAACAACCGATTGGAAGTTGATCCTATGGTCGTGGTTGAACCGGGAGCTAAAGCCACGATTGCTCAGCATTTCGAAGACGCCACGTTGTCTGCCACGGTGAAATCAAAGTTGCTTTGGAACAGCGTGACTGAGGCTCTGAATATTCAAGTCGACAGCAAAGCCGGTGTAGTCACGCTTAAGGGGCAGGCACAAAGTGCTGAAGCCAAATTGCTTGCCGGTAGCTTGGCCAGCAATACAGATGGGGTAACAGAAGTGAATAACCTTATCAGCCTTACCGCCACTGATCCGTCGGCGCCTAAGGTTCCGCTTGGTATGAACAATGCGGGAGAGGCAATCAGTGATTTGTGGATCACCAGCAAGGTGAAATCCAGCCTTATATACAGTCGTAACCTTGATGGCATCAATATCAAGGTCGACACCAGAAGTGGGATGGTGAGCCTCGACGGCGTCGTCGCCAATTACGCTGCAAAACAACTGGCAATAGAGATCGCCCGGAACATCCGAGGCGTCCGGGGCGTAGACGCAGATGCCTTGAAGGTCGTAACCGCTACGGCGGGATAAATCGGTGCACTTAAATCTGAATCCAAGCGGTCCTTTGTACTTACTAGCGGAGAATCACCATGAGCGAGACACATACAAAACTTAACGAGTTAATTGAAATCATCCGTGACGGCCAGCGTTTTTATGAGCATGCCGCCGATGAAGTCAAAGATCCGCGTTTCAAGGCGCTATTCCTAGACATGGCCCACGCAAAAAATGAAGTGATCAGAGCGCTTTCTGTAGACGTTGTGACTGAGAACGAAAAGCCCGCTGATGGGGGAACCATGCTCGGCAAGATACGCCAGATATACGCTGACACTAAAGCCACTTTATCTAGCGATGAGAGCTACACGTACATAGAGCAGTTGGAGGAAGCAGAGGACCGCATTCTGCACGCGTTTGAAGACGCACTTCAAAGCGAAGACCCTAAAGTTAAGGCGGTCGCTGCTGAAAAACTGCCGCAAGTACGGGCTGCGCATGATCGGATGCGTAACTTGAAACGCGATTCGCATTAACGCCAACGTTAGTAGTGGTCGACGGTCGTGCATAACGCACGATGCCAGTTATGACATCGTGCAAGATGCTTGCCGACCCGTTTGAGTTATTACAGTAAGTCATTGATTTATATATTGAAAATTTAAAATCGACACTGGCACACAGAGTGCAATAGTCTCAATATAGAATGAGCCATACGTTTTGTATTACAAAATAAGAGCAGCTACTCCAGTGGAGGAGATTCAGGATGATTCGTCAGCGTATCGCTCAACTGCGTATTTCGCCTGCGCATACCCAGCAGGGGTTGTTTACTAGCTTCGTCATTTTCCTCACTTTAGTTGTTGGTCAGCAGGTTCAGCGTTGGGACACTCATCATGACGCACTACATGTAACTCAGCGGATATCCATTTCTAAGTCTTACCCCTCTGTGCGCACGCTTTTTTCCGGAGAAAACTCAATTCGACTGCGCGCCGAACAAGCGGCCGCACTTCCTGATGAAAAGGTTCATGCGCAAACGTGGGTGTTTTAAATAAGTTCGATTGAGATAACGAATTACCCGAAAAAACTAAAGATACTAAAGAAAAGGAGAGTCATTATGTTGAGTTGGGCTGTTACATTCCTGATTATTGCGATCGTCGCCGCTGTTTTGGGCTTTGGTGGCATCGCTGGCACTGCGACGGGTATCGCGAAGATCCTATTCGTTGTATTCCTGGTGTTGTTTGTAGCTTCGTTCATCTTCGGCCGCCGCGGTCGAGGTTGAAAAGATGCTGAATAGGCTTTTGCAGACGTGTTACTTGCAGATGCTGCTGACTGCCGCTTGTCTAAGCGGCAGCGCTTTAGCAACGGCGTCTAATGATGGTCAAACTCGAGTCAGCGATCTATTGAGTTCGTCCCCTGAGTATCGGCAGACATGGATGGGTATTGTTAAAAAGGAGGAGCGACTCCCCGATTGGGTGCTTAACCTTTCCGGTACGTCCGATCCCATGTCCGCTGTTACTGAGAAAGGTGATAAGTATTTGGTCGGCCCACTGTGTGAGTCGGCGGACAGTTGTTTGAGTAGTCGTCTTATCATTGCGGTGAGTTTCGATAAAAAAAACGCGTATGCGATGTGGGTGCAAGTTCCGGCGGGTTTGCCCGCTGACAAGTCGCCCACGCGTCACGCCGATTATCGCTTCCTTGGGAAACCTGACAAGGGTATGCAGGCACTGTTAATGGAACAGCTGAAGAAAGATCCTAAGTGGTATTGAGCATTGGCATGCTCGCACTGATGTGAAGTCGGCGCTTGAATTCGCACGACTTCTTGGTGGCTGCGCCGCCTGATGAAGATGAGCGCATGACCATGGGGCCGGGTTGTTTTGATTGCAGTTGGATCGGAGCGACCTAGGGATACAGGGAGTATTTCCGTTTAGGGTCGGGTCAGGGTTAAGACGTAGCGCAAGCCCGCGATATTGATTCAAAAATGGATTCGCTGGGCTTGCGAATCATTATCCGCGTGACCATTTATCGATAACTCCGCCTTTTCATTCGTCGATGCCTGCATTACGAATGATCCTTTGATTTTCTAAGCGTTTAGCTTTTCTCCCCTTCCCCCCTGCGCTATACCCACCTGTTCGCCCGCTCGCTAGGCAAATTCGGTTTTTTTCATGTACCTCCGTAGGCGGCTTCTGTCAGAGAAATTCAGTAGATCATGCCGATTCGGCATGAGGTAGGCGTTTACGGCATTAGACGTCTTGTCTCTGCGTGGGAATAGTTGCGCCTTTTTTCGCGTGCAACAGAGCCGGGATGCTCGCTCGCAGCGACCTTCTACGGGATATAAGGGTATTAACATGAAGAAGGCAAAGCTAAGCCTCGCCTGGCAGATTCTCATTGGTTTGGTGTTGGGGATTGCAATCGGCGCCGTACTTAATCACTTCAGTGCGGAAAAAGCCTGGTGGATTGGCAATGTGCTGCAACCCGCAGGCGACATCTTTATCCGGTTGATCAAGATGATCGTGATACCGATAGTGGTGTCTTCGTTGATCGTCGGGATTGCCGGCGTGGGCGATGCGAAGAAGCTGGGACGTATTGGTCTTAAAACCATCTTGTATTTCGAGGCGGTCACGACCATCGCTATCTTGGTCGGGCTGGTGTTGGCGAACGTGTTCCATCCGGGCACAGGGATCGATTTGAGTACCTTGGGGACCGTCGACATCTCCAAGTACCAAGAGACAGCCGCGGAGGTTCAACATGAGCATGCGTTCATCCAGACGATCCTTAACCTGATTCCGTCAAACATCTTTGCCGCCATTGCTCGGGGTGACATGCTGCCGATCATCTTCTTCTCGGTGTTGTTTGGCCTTGGGCTTTCCAGCCTGAAGCCGGAGCTGCGCGAGCCGCTGGTGACGATGTTCCAGGGCGTGTCGGAAAGCATGTTCAAAGTCACGCACATGATCATGGGTTACGCGCCCATCGGCGTCTTCGCTTTGATTGCGGTGACGGTTGCTAACTTCGGATTCGCCTCACTGTTGCCGTTGGCCAAACTGGTGATTCTGGTTTACTTCGCCATCGCGTTTTTTGCCTTTGTCGTGCTGGGCGCTATCGCGCGCCTGTTCGGCTTCTCGGTCATTAGGTTGATGCGGATCTTCAAAGACGAACTGGTGTTGGCCTACTCAACCGCCAGTTCCGAAACTGTTCTGCCACGGGTCATCGAGAAGATGGAAGCCTACGGGGCACCGAAGGCCATTTGTAGCTTTGTAGTGCCCACCGGCTACTCGTTCAATCTCGATGGTTCGACGCTGTACCAAAGCATTGCAGCGATCTTTATTGCTCAGCTGTACGGCATTGATTTGTCAATCGGGCAGCAGATCATGTTGGTGCTGACATTGATGGTCACCTCCAAAGGGATCGCGGGTGTACCGGGCGTGTCGTTCGTGGTGCTCTTGGCAACCTTGGGCAGTGTCGGCATTCCGTTGGAAGGCCTGGCGTTTATCGCCGGTGTCGACCGCATCATGGACATGGCCCGTACCGCGCTGAACGTGATCGGCAATGCGTTGGCTGTGTTGGTTATCGCCCGCTGGGAAGGCATGTACGACGATGCCAAGGGCCAAGCCTACTGGAACTCCCTCCCACACTGGCGCAGCAAAGCGCCACTGCCAGAGTCTCAGCCAGTCGCTGATTGAAGGCTGACTGGCTGCAAAACAAAACCCCGGATTTCCGGGGTTTGGTAATTCCGTGTTTATTGTGCTTGGCATTGCCTCCTGCCTGTTTGTCGTCGAACCTCCCCACCGTTATCATCGGCGCATCTTCTGAGGGACTTCCTGATGCTTAACGGCCTATGGCTTGGCTTTTTTGTGGCGGCGGCGGTGTCGGCGCTGGCGCAATGGTTGATCGGCGGGAACGCGGGAATTTTTGCCGCGATGGTTGAAAGTATTTTCGCTATGGCCAAGCTGTCGGTGGATGTAATGCTTTTGCTGTTCGGCACTCTTACCTTGTGGCTCGGGTTTTTGCGGATTGCCGAAAAGGCTGGGATCGTCGATTGGCTTGCTAAGGCCCTTGGCCCTTTGTTCCTGCGCCTGATGCCTGGTGTGCCAGCGGGTCACCCTGCGCTAGGTCTGATCACTCTTAACTTTGCCGCAAATGCCCTAGGACTGGATAACGCGGCAACGCCTATCGGCCTCAAGGCCATGCGCTCGCTACAAGCGTTGAACCCTAGCCCCACCACCGCCAGTAATGCTCAGATTCTGTTTTTAGTACTCAATGCGTCATCGCTGACCCTGATGCCGGTGACGATCTTCATGTACCGCGCGCAACAAGGTGCTGTCGACCCAACGCTGGTTTTTCTGCCGATCTTGCTGGCGACCAGCGCCTCCAGCCTGGTCGGATTGCTATCAGTAGCGTTCATGCAGCGTTTGCGTCTGTGGGATCCGGTAGTACTGGCGTACTTGATTCCCGGGGCGTTAGCGCTGGGGGCCTTCATGATGCTCCTCGCTGGACTTTCCGCCGCCGCGTTGGCCAGTTTGTCGTCGATCCTTGGCAACCTGACGCTGTTCGGTTTGATCATGACCTTTTTGCTGGTCGCCGCGTTCAGGAAAGTGAAGGTCTACGAAGCGTTTGTCGAAGGTGCGAAAGAAGGCTTCGATGTTGCCAAGAATCTGCTGCCGTATCTGGTTGCGATGCTTTGTGCGGTCGGCGTGTTAAGGGCTTCCGGCGCGCTGGATTTTGGCTTGGATGGCATTCGTCATCTGGTGCAATGGGCAGGACTGGACACACGCTTTGTGGATGCCCTGCCTACCGCCATGGTCAAACCGTTCTCCGGCAGCGCCGCCCGCGCCCTGTTGATCGAAACCATGAAGAACCAAGGCGTCGACAGCTTTCCGGCGTTGGTGGCGGCGACTATTCAGGGCAGTACCGAAACTACGTTTTACGTGCTGGCGGTGTACTTCGGATCGGTTGGCATTCAGCGCGCCCGACACGCCGTCGGGTGCGCGCTGTTGGCAGAACTGGCGGGTGTAGTCGCGGCCATTTTGGTCTGCTACTGGTTTTTCGGCAGCATGGCGTAATGCGTCTGTCCCTGCTCGATGGTCCATTGCAGCAGTTGCGCCGCCAAGGTGTCGCTGGCCTTGCCGAATCCGCTCACGATTGAAGGTACTTGCTTGTCGCTAACCGCTTGGTGAACTTCAAACCGGTGGCTGGCGACGATGCGCTGATTGTCCCCGGCCAGGCGTGCGTCGAGACGAATAACGACTTCGATGGCGTCGCCGTGGTACTCACTTTGGAAAGCCTGTAACTCCCCGCTCAGTTCAAAGTCTGCTTGGAGGTTGCTGTCGTCAGTGCTCAACGATTGCACGCGGCCGTCGCGGTAGAAGGCATCGAGCAGTCGATTACGCAACGCCACCGGTGCTGGATCGCTCCAGCGAGCGCCCTTGTAGTTGCTGATCAAATTACCCTGCGGCACGACGGCGATCCGTGGGCTGTCGAGCATTTCGCTGGCCCTGGGCCGAACTATCCGCAGCGACCATGGGACCGGAGCACCTAGAGCCCTGTGTGCAACGGGTTGCGCCGTGCTCAGGCGATAGACATCAGTGGGTTCAGCTTGCGGCAAGATCGAGCAGCCAGCCGACAGCAGCAAAGCGCCGACAATGGCCATCAGGCTCAGCGAATGACGGGCAAGCCTCATGGCTCAAACTCCTTGTTTTTTTCGGTGCCCAGAAGGTAGCCGCTGGGGTTGGCTTCCAAGCGGCGGGAAATCGAGCGGAATGAAGTCAACGTGTCGCGCAGCTCTCGCACCGCCGGGCCCAGTTCGCCAAGCCCCTGCATGCCGCCGTTCAGCGCGTCGTGGTTGTTTTTGAGCAGGCTGTTGATGGTGGCGCTGCTTTGCTCGATGGACTTCATGGCCTGCTCGGCACTGGCGAAGAGTTGCTTGCCGTCACTGTTGAGCATTTCGTTGGCGCCGCGCATCAGTAGCGTCGTTTGCTCCAAGGTGGCACTTGCCTGTTTGCTGATCAGCGTGAGTTGCTTGAGCGACTGGCGAATATCTTCACGCTCGTCGGCGACCACGCGGGTGGCCTGCTCCATGTGTTGCAGGGTCAATGTCAGGCTTTGGACGTTATCGTTGGAGAACATTTGATTGGCGTTGTGCAGCAACTGATTGATTCCGGTCATCAAGTCGCCTGTGTCGTTCAGCAAGCGGGAAATAGGTGAAGGCGACGCAATGATCACAGGCAGTTTGCCGAAAACGCCTATCAACGACGGACTTTGCGGGGTGCCTCCGCTAAGTTGAATGATCGAGGTGCCGGTGATCCCGGTCAGAGCCAGTTTGGCCATCGTGTCTTCTTTGATAGGTGTTTCACCTGCAATCCGGATTTGCGCGAGCACCCGCCGCGGGTCTTCCGGGTCGAGGCGCAATTGCACGACATCGCCAACCTTGATCCCGCTGTATTGCACGGCGCTGCCTCGCGA
Source organism: Pseudomonas sp. 10S5 (assembly GCF_035019745.1). Taxonomy (NCBI): domain Bacteria; kingdom Pseudomonadati; phylum Pseudomonadota; class Gammaproteobacteria; order Pseudomonadales; family Pseudomonadaceae; genus Pseudomonas; species Pseudomonas sp. 10S5. The sequence continues at coordinate 20,166 of NZ_JASJVL010000016.1, read as the reverse complement.
CAATCCGCTGACGGCCTCATTGAAAATAATCTCGTAGTCCTTAAATGCGGTGTCGACACTGGATTTGGCCAGCCACAGACCGAATAGCAGGGCCGCAGCGACCACGATTACGGTGAACAGGCCTATCAATACGTGATGGGCACGGGTTTCCATCCTCAGACCTCCTTGGGGTGCGTGGCGGCCGAGAACGCCGCCCGGCCGCGTGGGCCGTGGAAATATTCGTGAATCCAGGCATCCGGAGTCGCCGCGACCTTATCGATCTGATCGACGACCAATACGCGCTTGTGCGCCAACACCGCGACTCGGTCGGTAATTGTGTAAAGCGTGTCCAAGTCGTGGGTGACCAGAAACACGCTCAGACCCAGCGCGTCGCGCAGGGTCAGAATCAGTTGATCAAAAGCGGCCGCACCGATGGGATCAAGGCCGGCGGTGGGTTCGTCGAGAAACAGAATATCCGGGTCCAACGCCAATGCCCTAGCCAGTGCGGCACGTTTGATCATGCCGCCGGACAAAGACGCCGGGTATTTATGAGCCGCTGACAACGGCAAGCCGGCGAGGGCAAGTTTCATCCCGGCCAAGTGCTCGGCCTCTTCTCGGGTCAGTTTGGCGTGCTCAATTAACGGCAGCGCGACGTTCTCGGTTACCGTCAGCGAGGAAAACAGCGCGCCCTTCTGGAATAACACGCCGAATCGCCGTTCAACCAACGAACGGTCTTTCTCCGACAAGTGCTGGAGGTCTTGACCCAAGACGCGGATTGTTCCCGCGTCTGGCCGACGAAGCCCGACGATGCTGCGCATCAATACGGACTTCCCGCTGCCAGAACCGCCCACCACCGCCAGGATTTCCCCGCGGAACAACTCCAGATCAAGGTTCTCATGCACGCTTTGGCTGCCGAACCGATTGCACAGGTCATGTACCTCAATCACCGCTTGCTGCTGTGCGGTCGCTATCGACGATGTAATGGCGGTCACCAACCCATCTCCATATAAAACAGCGCGGCCAGTGCATCCAGCACGATGACCACAAAGATCGATTGCACCACGGCGGACGTGGTGTGAGCGCCGACAGACTCGGCGCTACCACTGACCTTGAAACCTTCGAGGCAGCCAATAGCGGCGATCAAAAAAGCGAAAATCGGCGCTTTAATCATACCCACCAGAAAGTGCTGAACGCCGATGTCGCTTTGCAGCAGCGAGAGAAACAATGCCGGTGAAATATCCAGGGCCACCGCGCAGACCACGCCGCCGCCGATGATTCCAGAAATCATTGCGACAAAAGTCAGAATCGGCAGCGAGATCAGCAGGGCAAGGATTCGCGGTACGACTAACAATTCCACGGGGCTCAGGCCAAGGGTACGGATGGCGTCGATTTCTTCGTTGGCTTTCATCGAACCAATTTGTGCAGTGAAGGCGCTGGCCGTACGCCCTGCCATCAGGATGGCTGTCAGCAACACGCCAAACTCGCGTAGGAAGGAGAACGCGACCAAGTCCACGGTGAAAATACTCGCGCCGAAGCTTTTCAGTACCGTTGCGCCGAGAAATGCCACCACGGCGCCGACCAAAAACGTCAGAAGGGCAACGATAGGCGCCGCATCCAGGCCGGTTTGTTCGACATGGGAAATGACCGAAGTAAACCGCCAGCGCCTAGGGCGAATAGCGTTAAACAGCAGGGTTTGAAGAATCAGTCCAATGAAACCAAGCAACTGCAGGGTGTCGATCCAGATCGTGTCCACCGCCCTACCGATTCGCAGCAGCAACTGCATGCCGACGGCTGCTTCTGGTTCCTTGATCGGTTCACAGTAGTCGTGCAATGCGGTTTGAATAGTTTGCAATAAGGCGCGGCTGGCGGTGGAGAGGCCTGGTGCACTGACCGCCAGTTGCCCTAATCGGTCGCAGCCGATCATTTCCACCAACAACGAAGCGCCTGCGGTATCAAGGTCGCCGATGTTAGAGAGGTCCACTGGAGTATTGGCGTCGTACCGGCCTGTCACATTACCCATCTGACGCTTTAGGTCGCGATAGTGCGCAAGCGTCCAATCGCCAGCAATCCGCAAGCTCGCTGGGTTGCTGGCGATGTTCATTGAGGCGCTACCGGCCACAGAAGGTAAGTTCATAATCTCCGAGCTTAGTTGGGTTGCCTTGGGGTGGAAGACTCTGAGTCCGGGCCTGGATCATCATCTGCTGGCGGTTTTACGCCCATGGGATCGTCGACCGGCTCAGTCACTGTGGCCTGATCGGTGGCAGTGATTAAAAATCGTAAGACGCCGATCAATTGGCCGTCTTCAGTTTCCACCCGCACCTGCCAGAGACCGGCTGAGTCCTCGGGAAAGTGCTCCTTGTGCGTCCAGGCGCGATAACCTTCTTTGCGCCCGCCGTGAATGTCTAGTGCTATGCGATCCACTTCTTGACCGTCGTGCTGCCAGACGTGGTAAATGCGTTCGTCCAGCCCGCGTGGTGCATTGATCGCGGTGTACGCGTACAGACCGCCTTTGCGCACTTGGCTGGCGCTGACCTCCTCCACGCTGTCGCCAGGGGTGCGGTTCTGATTGTCGAAGTCAGTGCTGACCGCTACTTCGGTCAGCCAAAGCGTCGCTGGCGGTACCCACGAACGCAGCCACCAGCCCCCGCCGCCAATGATCAGTGTAACTGCCAGCAGCAAAGGGATACGTCGCCAATGATTAATCGGAAAGCTTGAGGCCAGGCTAGGAAACGACAACAGCATGGCAATACCCAGCGACAGCTTGTAACTCTCGGCGGTAGTCAGGTGCAAAATCACCGGCAGCGCTGTGAGCAGTGCCGCGAATAACGTAAGAGTGTGAAAAGCCAAGTACAACCAGCGTTTGGAAGCCAGCCAGTGGTAGTACAACGGATCGATGATCGAGATTAACGCTGCTGCCCCCAGCAGGCTAGTAAACACTAACTGTCCACTGTTCCACGTAGTGGTGATAAAGAAAAACGGCAAAACAAAAAATAGACTTTCTTGATGAATCATCTGCGTGCCATAGCGCAGCAATGACTCTGGAATCTCGCGTTTGAAAATTTGCGTGAATAGCTTCATCACGCTGTTCTCGAGCATCAGCCACGCCCAGCTAATCAACATGATCGTGGCGATCCACGTCGCCAGACTTTCCTGGCGATCAACCAAAATAAAGCTGCTAATACCTGATACAAAACCGAAAAACGCAATCACCCCTGGATAGCGCTTCATCAGTTCGAGCACGTGATTTACGTAGCGATTCCAGTCGAGCATTCGACACTTCACTGTGTTGTAGGAAAAAACCCCAACAGAATAGCAATGCTGCTCGGTTAATGGTCAGGCAGATACGAAATGATGGCACTTTGTAAATGGACTAGCCGATTCTCCGCTTACGTTTGCGGTAAACCACTGCCAGTGCCAGCATTAACAGCGCAAGGCCCCCGGCAGTCAATTCATACAACTCATCGTAGTTGAGCAGCGGCTTTTCAACTCGCAGATAGCCCTTCTGTGCCAGCAATCCTCTTAAGGCCTGGTTGGCGGTGTCGAGGCTGACGGCCTTTATCTCTCGAGCCGGGTCGGCAAAGTGACCGTCGTCGTAGTCGCTGAGTGATCCCCAGTAGTAATCGGCCAATGCGCTGTTGCCCTGAACCGCCCACGACTGTTTGTCCACAGCCGCCTGTTGCATGCGGGCGAAGGTTCCGGGGTCGAGTCCGTCTTTTTGCAGGCTCGCGGTCAAGTCGCGCATGACTTGCGTCGCCTGTTGAATATCATTGCGACTCAAGTCAGCGTTCAAGCTAGTGAAGCCAGTGTCGCCAAAGACTTCGCGCTCGCTCCAAGGTCCGTAAGATAAGCCGTCCTTCAACCGCAATGTGCGGTATAGCGACCAGTCTAGGTACTTCTGAAGCAATTCATAGGTTTCATCATGCTGTTGCGCAAGTACGGGCTCAGGGAAATACCAATGCACTTGGGCGCCCTCACCCAGCCAGCCTTTGGTCAGCGTGCGTTCGGCCTTTGCCATGTGGCTGATCGCAGCAAGAGGCGGATGGTCGCCAGGTTCAATCGCGCTGAGCTGGCCGTAAGTACGCTCAAGGTACCCAGGCAAAAAACGGTCAAGATCGCCGACGACGATCAGTGTCATGTTGTTCGCGGCGTACCAGTTGATGCGGACCTTTTCGACCTGCTCCAGGGAGAGCGATTCAATGTCAGTCCGCTCGGCGCATTTGAGGCCGAGCTCAACCGCTAACTGCTTGCTGGCACTATGACCAATGTCCTTATGGTCGAGCCAGCGTTGCAGGCGTGAATAGTGGCCGCCGCCTTCATGTTCGACGATCCCTTTGGCGGCAGCCAGCGTGTTTTGATTGATGCGGCTTTGGGTCAGAATGTCCAGCAGCAGATCAAGCGCTTGTCGCTGATTTCGGGCGGGTGCTTCCATAACGAACGTGGTGTCGGCGTTGCTGGTAAACGCATTCCATTCACCGCCCAGCGATTGTATGCGTTCCTCAAGGCCCCCTTCTCCGCGGTCATCCGTGCCGCTGAACAGAAGATGTTCAAGTAAATGTGGTAGCTCTTTTTCGTCGCAGGCAAAGTCATCGAAGCCGACGCCGACCACCAGGCGAATGGCGACATGACCTTTGCCATCACCCGGTTTGAGTAGTATTTGAAGGCCGTTGTGCAACTCGTAGCCTTCGACTTGAAAGCGGTCCAGGGCCATTAAGGTAGTCGAACTTAACAAAAAACAGACAAACAGCAGGCAGCGCATAAAACGAAATTCCTTGCGGGCCGATATGTGTAACAGACTTTTCTGCTCTTAAGTCGTTCACATTAGCTGTTCGGTGTCGGCGTCGCTGAATAAGACGGCTGTGTCCGAAGTACCGCATGGGCACTGTTGCAATACCAGGGACTGAACTCCTTCGTGTCTGCAATCAATTCAAAATGCACTGAACTGGTTTTCAGGCTCTGTACCACTTTGTGGATCGGCGCTGAAGAAACGGAGCTGCTCGCCATTCGCCGGTCATGACGCCAGAGAGTGTTTATCAGCCGAGAGTATCTCTGCGCGCTCTGACCGGCTCGTTCGGTGTTTTCTTTTTTTCCATCGAGCTACGCATTTTTATGTTGATGGTTTCAACGGCTAACGAGAACGCCATGGCGAAATACACATAACCTTTGGGTACATGCACATCGAACGCTTCTGAGATTAAGACAACGCCGACCACCATCAAGAACGACAGCGCCAGCATCTTCAACGACGGGTGCTTGTCGATGAAGTCGCTGATCACCCCCGCGCAGGCCATCATCACAAGTACTGCCGCGACGATGGCTGCAATCATGACCGGCACATGCGACACCATCCCAACGGCGGTAATCACTGAGTCGAGTGAAAACACAATGTCGATGATCGCGATCTGGATGATGGTGTATAGGAACTTGCCGCCTTTACCCTTTGGCTCATCAATGGATTCTTCTTCCCCCTCCATGCCGTGATAAATCTCCTGAGAGCTTTTCCACAGCAGGAATAAACCGCCGAAAAACAGAATCAGATCACGTCCGGAAATACCCTGGCCGACAATCACAAACAAGTCTGAGGTCAGGCGCATGACCCAGGTAATCGACAGCAACAGCAAGATTCGGGTAACCATGGCCAGCGCGAGTCCGAAGATTCTCGTCCGTGGTTGCATGGGCTTGGGCATACGGCCGACAAGGATCGCGATCATGATGATGTTGTCGATGCCGAGAACGATCTCCAAGGCAGTGAGGGTGAAAAAGGCAACCCAAAGCTCGGGGTTGGTCAGCCATTCCATAGGTATTCCTTAAGCGGTTAATCCCCGGTTTACCGGGAGTGAATCGTCATTTCATAGACTGCGGTAGAGCGGAAATATTCCCATCAGCAACGCGGCTAACAACATGCATAGGCAAACCAGCACTGCCCATTTCAGGGTGAACCGCTGATGATCGCCGAATTCAATCCCCGCCAATGCCACTAATAGATAGGTCGACGGTACCAGCGGGCTTAGTAAATGCACGGGTTGACCGACAATCGATGCGCGGGCCATTTCTAGAGGGGTGATGCCGTAATGGCTGGCAGCTTCGGCGAGAATAGGCAGTACGCCGTAGTAGAACGCATCGTTGGACATGAAGAAGGTAAACGGCATGCTAACCAGCGCGGTGATAACCGCGAGGTACGGCCCGAGCGCATCGGGAATGACCGCTAAAAGGCTTTCGGACATAGCCTTGACCATCCCGGTGCCCGACAGAATGCCCGTGAAGATACCTGCAGCAAAAATCAGTCCTACGACAGCCAGAACGCTGCCGGCGTGGGCGGCGATCCGGTCTTTTTGCGCTTGCAAGCAAGGATAATTGACGATCATCGCAATACTGAACGCCACCATGAACAGCACCGGCAACGGTAGCAGGCCAGCGATCAAGGCAGCCATCAGCACCAATGTAAGCCCGCCGTTGAACCAGATCAGTTTCGGCCGACGCGCGTCGGGAAACTGTGAAACGCTGATTTCACTGTGATCGGCTTCATCTCCCGGCAGGTGCAGCTCACCCAAGCGAGCACGCTCGCGTCTGCCGTAGGCATAAGCGATCAATAGGATCGCAACTACGCCAGCTAACATCGCCGGGATCATCGGCACGAAGATAGCCGATGGATCGACATGCAGGGCGCTGGCTGCGCGTGCGGTCGGACCACCCCAAGGCGTCATGTTCATTACACCGCCGGCCAGAATGATTACCCCTGCCATTATTCGGGGGCTCATGCCCAAGCGACTGTAAAGTGGAAGCATGGCGGCCACGCAGATCATGTATGTGGTTGCACCGTCACCGTCGAGCGACACGACCAACGCTAGAACGGCTGTACCGACGGAAACTTTGACCGGATCGCCTTTGACCATTTTGAGGATCAGGCGCACAGCCGGATCGAAAAGGCCAGAGTCAATCATCATCGCGAAGTACAAAATAGCGAACATCAACATCACGCCCGTCGGTGCGAGCTTGGTGATGCCTTCGAGCATCATCGGGCCGATACCAGCGGCGAAACCTCCGATTAAAGCAAAGGTGATTGGAACCAGAATCAGGGCGATCAGGGCGGACAGGCGTTTGCTCATGATCAGATACATGAACGTAACGACCATGGCAAAGCCGAGGAAGGTCAGCATAGAAATACTCCAGGTGCAGCGCGACGTGAGAAATGCGGATTGAGCAGGTCAGATCAACGCAATGAGGTCAGCACTTGGATTTCGAGCGGGAATAGGCTGGAGCAGGAATGCGAGGGCATCAGGATCACCATTGTTGTTGAGTTTATTGTTGTTATGTCGCAACCGGTCTAACACCGGCAGCGGAGGCGATCCTAAAGGGGCAAGCTTTCAGCCAGCTTTCGATGGGTAAAGATGTTGAGTAGGCATGAGCTGTAGAACAGGCCGAGCGCTCATACAGGTACAGGGAGTTAGATATCTTTTTACGGCAACTCCAGCCCGCCGGCCGCTTTGTGCAGAGCGCGCAAGTGTTGGCCGATCTGCTTCAGGTTTGCTTCGTTGGCAGCGATTTCTGCGGCGCGGTCGGGTTCGAGCAGTGCACGAACTTCTTTATCCAGGTCACCGGTTAAGCGCAGCAATTGTTTTTGGCGCTGGCTGCTTTCGTCTTCAAGCCGGTGCCATTCGTTCGCCTGGGGCAAGCCATAACCTGCGCTACCGAGTAATTCTGCCGGGCGACTGAGGAAGCCACTGCTGGCAAGAATCTCACGTAGCGTGCCGGTGGCTTTGGATACGCTGCCATCTTTCTGTTCCTGAGCACTAAGGTAGCGGTTTTTGACCTCTTCCTGAGCCAACAACAACTGCTTGCGCAAGCTGGCCTGTTCCAACAACAGCATGGCGGCGCTAGAGCGTAGATCCGCATTGGCGAACCAAGCGTTACGCTCCTTGGCGGGCAGCGTCAGCCATTCTTCGACCGTTTTCTGCTGGATCGGGAGCTTTTTCTTCAAAATATCGAACATCGCCTGGTACCGATCTCGATACGAGTCAAAACGGTAGCCCAGACGCAGCGCCTCACGGGGGTCTTTCAACACGCTGGTGTCGGCCAGACCACGGGCGTCAAGGACTTCCAGCAGGCCGTTAGGAATGATGCTGTCCAAGCCTTTGAGGCGGGGGTCATCAGTGCCGCTACGTAATAGTTTCAAGGTCTCGACGGCGCAATTGTTCGAGATGAAATAGTAATTGCCGTCGTAACTCCAGTGCATTTCGGCCGCGTGCTGCACCAAATCGTTGATCTCTGAACGCGACAGGTTCATAGGCACTGAGGCGAGGCTGCGCAGCTCGGTTTTGGTGTATTCATCGATGACTTGCGACAGCGGCAAAACGAATAGCCTCGACGGATAAACGCCCGTCAGGCCGTCCCAACTCGACAGCTGTACGTCGCCGACAAATGCGCGATACGACAACACCAGGTGCTGATCAAGGTCCAGGCGACAATCCGGCCCGCGTGGCCGCCCAGGTTTGCAGATCACCAGCCGAAGCATGCTATGGCCCCAGCGGCTGACCCAGTTCTGGTTGGCTTCAGCTAATAGGTAGTCGACCGCATAAACACGTTCTGGATCAATCTTGCCCAAGGGCTGCACAGCAAAATCACTGCCGGCGTTGATGAATGGATAGGACGTTGGGCAATCGTTTCTGGCCGACGGAGCCCAGCCGAACTGGTCTTCGTAATACGCGTAGAGCCCAGGACGACGGCATGCGTAATCGGGATCGAGGAGGAAATACTCCATGTTCACAGCAACGAACTCACGCGGATTGCTGATTTCGTAGATGTCCGGGCTACGTGCTACTTGGCGGTTGTTCTCTTCGCGCTCACCACGGCGACCTACGTGTTCTGGCCAACCGGCAAGGTCGAGCAACCGTGGGTCGTCGCTGAGAGTGAAGCGCCGTTTCGTTTCGCCCCGGCATTGGTCTGGCAGCCCGATATTGCCGGTGCTGCTGGCTTGACGCCGGCAATTGAGGATCAATTTGCGCTCGGCTTCAGGCCACAGTGCCGCGCGATCATAAATATGAGTGAGTTCGTGCAGGACCGTGGCGAGCATTTCGCGGCGGACAGTGCCGTGAGGGCGATTGGTTTTTTGCGTGGCTGCCGAGCCGTCAGTCAGGCTCGCCAACAGATTGCGGTTCAGGTCGAGATGATGTGGGCCGGTCGCTTCGCCATAGGCGTTGCTGGGTAGGTCATTGGACCAGCTAACGTCTACGCGTCGGTCCAAGTGCGCGATAAACCTGGGCGGAAGGTCTTGCATCGCCTCATCAAGCAGTATTTGGCTGGCGTGTTGCTGCGCCTGGCTTAGGTCGTCGGTGTCCAGTTTGAGGCTTAACCCGGCGACTGCGCTGTTACCGACCAACAGTAACGCGCAGGTCAACATCCAGACGGCAAGGCATCTCACAAGGCGAGAATGGCTTCAGCCAGCGTTTCGTCATTAGCGTTTCGGGCTTCGGGCAGATGCGCGCGAAGGGTATCGAAGGCTGCTTCGAGCTGAGCGCCACGAATATCGCCTTTGCTGGCCACGTAGCTGGCGGCGTCATCTTTGGCTTGAATCACGACTTTGGAGTCGCGTGTGGAGGTGGTGCTGTCGGAAGTGAAGTCAATGCTACGGCCGAAGGCGCGGACGACGATATTACTGGTGGCCTTGACGGTTTGTGCCTGGGCCACGCCGGTCAGCAACAACAGACCTAGGGTGGCGGCAATCAGCGGGGTGCGCATGGAGCGTCTCCAAAATGCAGAAGATAAAACATGATTATTGGACGAGGATTGCTTGCGCCAGTTCAGCGTCGCTAGCACAAAGTTTTGGCTGGGTTAGACGTAGCTGCTCACGTAGCCCAAGCAGGGCCTCCTCCAGTTGTGCTCCTCGTATTTGGCCATCACTGGCTATAAAGGCTGCAGCATCATCCTGGGCGGCAAGTACAATTTTTCGATCAAACGGTGCAGAGGTCACCTTGCTGGAAACAAATCCGCTGGCGACCAGTGATTGAGTGGTCGTATCAAACGCCTGGGACTGAGCAGTCCAGGCCAGAGTAATAAAGAGGATAGGCAGAAAGCGCATAGGTCGATATAACCAATGATTCGAGCTGGCAAGGCTAGCGCAATGCCCGTAGCAGAGCTAGCCCGACATTGAGGCGGGCTGCTCCGTTGACTAAATCGCCAGGATCGCCTGCGCCAGTTGGACATCTGTTGCCCTCAACTCAGGGGCTTGATGACGAATGTGGTCCAGCGCGCCTTCGAGCTGCACGCCACGGATTTCACCTTGGCTGGCTACAAAGCTGGCCGCGTCATCGCGGGCCGCGAGCACTATTTTGTCATCCTTTAACGAAGAAGACAGTTTCGAGGTAGCGTTGCTGGAAGCATCGAACGCGCGAACTAGTTCATCAGTGGTGACAACAAAACTAGAGGCGTTTGCGCTGGCGGCGATAACTGCTAAAAAAGCTACGGCGCTAAGCAGGCGTAGGCGGGACATGATGAACTCCAAAGACATAGGGATAAGATTTTGGCAGCGGCAAGCCTATAACAGCGCTGCGATCCGCACCATCATGTGACGTTAAGAGGGTTGTTTTGTCGACAGGAGGAAGGTTTCACGTAGGCATGCAGTTAAAAAATAAAGCCAAAACTAACTGTATAGGTTACGAAGTGAATTATATGAACTGTACCTGTGACGGGATTTTCTGACTTGCGTGCAAGAATGGGAAACTCTTAAATGACAAAACCCGTCGGCAGTTACCTGCGACGGGTTTTGTATGGAGCAATTCGGGTGGCTGGCAGGAGACCTGTTGGGTCTGGGACCAGCGAGCGCTAAGTTAGCGCCAGAACGGCTTGCTCAACTCTTCGTAGCGTTGCGATTCGCTAATCCCGGCGTCAGCCAGCAAACGTGAATCCAGACGAGCCAGTTGGTGACGGCTGGAAATACGACGTTGCCAAAGCATCAGGTTGGCGAAAGCGCGAAGAGGCCATACGGCTTTTTCGGATGAAGCAGTGGTTTCGAAGAACAGGTCGGAACTGATTGTACGTTCCATGATGAACATCCTTCCGCTTGTGGCGGGATTAGGTAGTGGTTTAACTGGTACTGATTTTCCTCTCTCTTGGCCAGTCCCAATAGACACAGTTCGCTTTAATTGTACTGGTTCAGTTAACTGTTTGTAGGCACTGTTTTGTTCGAAAACAGAGCAACTGTACCGGTGCGCCCTTTAACGGTGCATTTATCCATTTGCACAGCAGAGTTTGAAGGATTAGAGCGGTTTAAAGACCAGTACAGCAGTACAGTTTTTTAAATCCAGAAGCTTTTTCAGTGGCTGACCGCGTGGAAATAACGTGCAGTCAGCCACTATTGGATCAGTCGGCGAGCATCTTCCCGGTTTCTTCCAGGTTCATGTGCCAACTGAGCGCTTCGCGCAATACGTGCGGGGTGTGGCCACCGAGTTTGCACGCTGCCGTAAAGTAGTCGTTTAGCGCTCCGCGATAAGCGGGATGCACGCAGTTGTCGATAATCACCCTCGCACGCTCGCGAGGCGCCAAACCTCTTAGGTCTGCCAAGCCAATTTCGGTGACCAAAATATCTACGTCATGCTCGGTGTGGTCGACGTGGCTGACCATTGGCACGACGCTGGAGATTGCGCCGCCCTTGGCGATGGACTTGGTGACGAAGATCGCCAAGTGCGCGTTGCGTGCAAAGTCCCCGGAGCCACCGATCCCGTTCATCATTCGGGTGCCGCATACATGAGTCGAATTGACGTTACCGTACAAATCAAACTCCAGCGCAGTATTGACGCCAATGATACCCAGGCGACGAATCACCTCGGGGTGATTGGAGATCTCCTGCGGTCGCAGCACCAATTGCGGCTTGTAACGGTTCAAGTCGCTAAAAACCTCGGTGTGTTTCGCCGCTGACAACGTCATGGAGCTGCCAGAAGCAAAGCTCAGTATTCCGGCGTCGAACAGGTCGAAGGTGGAGTCCTGAAGTACTTCGGAGTACATGGTCATGTCATGAAACGGGGAATCCAATAAACCGTGCATCACCGCGTTGGCAATGGTGCCAATGCCCGCCTGGAGCGGCATCAAGCTATTGGTCAGGCGATTTTCTTTCACTTCGTGTTTGAAAAACTCAACCAGATGGCTGGCGATGGCCTGGGTGTCGGTATCGGGAGGCAGAATCGTCGAGTGTGAATCTGGTTGATTGCTGATGACGATGCCGACAATTTTAGTCGGGTCGATCTGCACGGCTGTACTGCCAATGCGGCTATCTGCTCGCAATATTGGGATCGGCAAGCGGGTAGGTCGGTAGCTAGGTATATAAATGTCATGCAGGCCCTCCAGCTCCAGCGGCTGCGCCAGATTGATTTCGACAATCACCTGTTTGGCTAGAATCGCGAAGCTAGCCGAGTTCCCGACGGAAGTGCTGAGTATCAAATGGCCCTCTTCGGTAATGGCAACGCACTCGATCACGGCCAGGTCTACAGCTTTTATCTGACGATTACGCAACTGCTCGACGGTGTCCGAGAGGTGCTGGTCGATGAACATCACAGTGCCGTCGTTAATCGCTTTGCGCAACGTACTGTCGACTTGAAAAGGCATGCGACGGGACAATACGCCTGCTTCGGTGAGCTGCTTGTCGAGGTCGTTGCCAAGGCTGGCGCCGGTCATCAAGCTAATCTTCAGAGGTGACGTCTTAGCGCGCTCGGCCAAAGCATGTGGAACGGCCTTGGCTTCGCCTGCGCGCGTGAAGCCGCTCATGCCGACGGTCATGCCGTCTTGAATCAAGGCTGCGGCGTCTGACGCGCTCATGACCTTGCTAAATAAAGAAGGCATGCGAATACGATCACGGTACATGGATAGTCATCTCTGATATCGGAAGCAAGGCCCCAGTCTAGTGAGTTGAATTTTTCCCGTCCCGCTACCAAGGTCGCATCCAAGGGCTCTAAGCTGAGGTTTCGGTGTAAAACACTGTTACATAATCTGTAAAAAACCCCAGCCGATGTTCGCGCTGGGGTCAGAGTGAAGCAAAGAGGCGTGCGGTGTTATTAGTCGACGGCTTTGACCATGTCTTCGATGACCTTTTTAGCGTCACCAAACACCATCATGGTTTTGTCCAGATAGAACAATTCATTGTCCAGGCCAGCGTAGCCGCTCGCCATTGAGCGCTTGTTGACGATGATGGTCTTGGCCTTGAACGCTTCGAGAATCGGCATGCCGGCAATCGGTGATTTCGGATCGTTCTTGGCTGCTGGGTTGACCACATCATTGGCACCCAATACCAACACCACATCAACTTGGCCAAACTCGGAGTTGATATCATCCATCTCGAACACTTGGTCGTAAGGCACTTCGGCCTCGGCCAGTAGTACGTTCATGTGCCCCGGCATCCGTCCGGCGACCGGGTGAATCGCGTACTTCACGGTGACGCCGCGATGGGTCAACTTCTCTGTCAGCTCTTTGAGCGCATGTTGTGCGCGAGCGACAGCCAGGCCGTAGCCCGGAACGATAATCACGGTGTCGGCGTTCATCAGCAGGAAGGTGGCGTCGTCAGCTGAGCCCGATTTAACCGGGCGTGCTTCTTTATCTCCAGTCGGGCCGGTGACATTCGTTGCGCCGCCAAAACCGCCGCCGATGACGTTGAAAAACGAACGATTCATCGCCTTGCACATTATGTACGAGAGGATGGCGCCGCTTGAACCTACCAGTGAGCCGGCAATGATCAGCATCGAGTTGTTTAGCGAGAAACCAATCCCCGCCGCTGCCCAGCCGGAGTAGCTGTTAAGCATCGATACCACGACTGGCATATCTGCACCGCCGATTGGGATGATCAGCAGCACGCCGATGACGAACGCTAAAGCGAGCATCAGGGCGAATGCACCAAGGTTGCCGGTGGCGATAAAGATCACGCCAAAGGCTATCGTCGCCAAGCCCAGCAAAAGGTTGAGTTTGTGCTGACCGGCAAACTGCACGGGCGCGCCTTGGAACAGGCGGAATTTGTACTTGCCAGATAGCTTGCCGAAGGCAATAACAGAGCCGGAGAAGGTGATTGCACCAATCGCTGCACCGAGAAACAGTTCCAGACGGTTGCCCGCTGGGATGCTGTCACCAAGGTGATGAACGATTCCCAGCGACTGCGGCTCAACAACGGCGGCGATGGCGATGAACACGGCAGCCAGGCCGATCATGCTGTGCATGAACGCAACCAGCTCTGGCATTTTGGTCATTTCAACGCGTTTGGCCATGATTGAACCGGCGGTACCGCCGACCAGCAAGCCAATCACAATGTAACCAATACCTGCCGAAGCGCCACCCTGTGCCAGAGACATCTCGCCAAGTTTGTACACGAGGCCGATGGTGGTGATCACCGCCAGCGTCATGCCCAGCATGCCGTACAGATTACCGCGTCGCGAGGTGGTCGGGTGCGACAAGCCTTTGAGCGCCTGAATGAAGCAGATCGAGGCGATCAGGTACAGGAGTGTTACCAGATTCATGCTCATTACTTCTGCGCCCCTGTTTCTAAGGGCAGGCCTTTAGCTTTGGGTGCTTTTTTCTTGAACATCTCCAGCATTCGCCGAGTGACAAGGAAGCCGCCGAACACGTTGACCGCCGCCAGTGCGACCGCCAACGTGCCCATGGTTTTGCCCAACGGGGTAACGGTCAGTGCCGCCGCAAGCATGGCGCCGACGATAACAATCGCCGAAATCGCATTGGTCACCGCCATCAGCGGTGTATGCAGCGCGGGTGTAACGTTCCAGACCACATGGAAGCCGACATAAATAGCCAGCACGAAGATGATCAGGTTGTAGATACCGGGGGAGATAAACTCTTCCATCGTCTTGTCCTTTAGGCGTTCTTGCGGATGACTTGGCCGTCGCGGCACATCAGGCACGCGGCGACGATGTCGTCTTCGAGGTTGATCTGCAACTGCCCTTCTACAGTGAATAGCAGCTTCATGAAGTCCAGCAGATTGCGCGCGTACAGAGCGGAGGCATCGGCAGCAACCATTGCGGGCAAGTTGGTGTAACCAATGATGGTCACGCCGTGCTCGATCACTACTTGGTCAGCAACGGTCAGCGGGCAATTTCCGCCTTGCGCTGCCGCCAGGTCGATGACCACCGAGCCGGGCTTCATTTGCGCAACGGTCTCGGCACTGAGCAACACTGGCGCTTTACGGCCAGGGATCAATGCGGTGGTGATCACGATATCTGCCTGCTTGGCACGCTCATGTACCGCAACTGCCTGGCGCTGCATCCAGCTCGCAGGCATCGGACGGGCATAACCGCCGACGCCGACGGCGGCTTCACGTTCTTCGTCCGTTTCATACGGCACGTCGACGAACTTGGCGCCGAGGGATTCGATTTGTTCTTTAACTGCGGGACGCACGTCCGACGCTTCAATCACTGCGCCCATGCGTCTAGCCGTCGCGATGGCCTGCAAACCGGCAACGCCAGCACCCAGGATCAGCACGCGTGCAGCTTTCACGGTCCCGGCGGCCGTCATCAGCATCGGCATAAACCGCGGATAGTGATGGGCTGCCAGCAGAACGGCTTTATAGCCCGCGATGTTGGCCTGGGAAGACAGGACATCGAGGCTTTGAGCGCGGGAGGTGCGCGGCGCAGCTTCAAGGGCGAATGCAGTAACACCGCATTCGGCCATCTTTGAAATCGTCTCGTTATTAAACGGGTTGAGCATCCCGATCACGATCGTGCCGGGGTTGATCAGCGTCAGCTCGTGGTCGTTAGGGGCGGCGACCTTGAGGACCAACTCAGCACCAAACGCATCCTTGGCAGTGCCAAGGATGGCGCCGCAGGACTGATAGGCACTGTCAATAACGCAGGCATGAATGCCGGCGCCACTTTGTACCGTGACCTGATGGCCTTGGGCAATCAGCTTCCTGATGGTTTCGGGGGTTGCGGCAACCCGCGTTTCGCCCGTATGGGTTTCGAGAGGAACACCAATGTGCACGTTCAAATCTCCTGCATGATCTTGTTCTTATATTCGAATAGGCCAGTGCACTACGGATGGTGCGGCTGGTTCGGCTGATCAGCACGATCCCACCAAAACAGGGCGGGGCGCGGCATTTTGCAGGCGAAGTTAGATCCCTTCAACCACTTATGAAGGGTGACGAAAAATTAACTACAAGTCACCCTGTGACCGTAAGTCGCACCAAATGGACGTAACCCTATGTTTGTAAGGCCTGTAGCGATCTATTTGTAAATACGACCTTTTGCGTAATCAGGTTGATGAATGCGTGCGACCTTTTCGTGTTGAGGCTGCAGGCCCCGGTTTAAGAGGTTTAGAAGTATTTTTTGGTTATCGGTACAGTTGGGCTTAAAGCGACAAATTGTTATATCTGTAGGTAATTTAATTGCTTGACTACGCAGTCAGGTATTGGCTGCGGGCATTGTGGCCAGCAGGGTGTAGCCATGAGCCTGCTCCACCAACCAATCACGAAAGGCCCTTAATGAAGCCGACTCTACTTTTCGCTCCGGAATCATCAGGTAATAAGCCTTAACACTCGATAGAGCGGAGCTGTTTGCAATGATCAGGCGCTTGTCCGCCAATTCGCGCTGAATAAGGAATGGTGGAATCAGTGCAATCCCCATCTCATGCATTGCCGCCTGTGCAAGCATGGAGAATAGCTCGTAACGCGGGCCTGTCATGTCCCATGGAATGCTCTCGCTCAGAGCGCTGAACCATTGTCGCCAGGCATAGGGCCTTGTGGTTTGTTGCAGCAGCGGAAGTTCGGCAATCTCATTGGCGCTCAAGCTCTGGCGATTGCCCAGTAGCGCTGGGCTGCACACAGGCATCGGATTCTCGCCCATCAGCCGATGTGATTCAGTGCCGGACCAGTCTGCATCGCCAAAGTAGATCGCCGCGTCGAAGTCGGTGTCCGCAAACAGGAACGGGCGGGTACGGTTGGTAAGATTGACCGTCACGTCGGGGTGTTTCTGTTGGAAATCTTTTAGGCGGGGCAGAAGCCATTGGGTGCCGAATGTGGGGACCACCGCCAGCTCAATAGTATTGGCGCCCTGCTGACCCATCGCTGACAAAGTGTCGCGTTCCACTGCATCCAGTTGAGTCGTCACGCGGCGGCTATAAGAAAGACCCACTTCGGTCAGCTTCACCCCTCGCCGGGAGCGTCGGAATAATTCAACGTTCAGAAACTCTTCAAGGCTGGCGATTTGCCTGCAAATGGCGCTTTGGGTGATTGAAAGCTCTCGCGCCGCCTCGGTAAAGCTTTCATGCCGCGCGGCGGCTTCGAAACTGATGAGGGCCGTCGTGCTGGGTATCTTTCTGCGCATGTACGTTTATCTCACCAATTTATTGGATGTTAGTGGTTTACAACGATTTCGGAGTGAGAAATTAGCACAATAGTATGCAAAAACCTCGTTTGCCCTATTCGCTAACGGGGCCTAGCATCAGCCCACAACGTTATTACCTGATCGCGAGGACTCGCTCATGGCTGGCAAGGCAAGCTTCAACTGGATCGACCCACTGTTGCTGGATCAGCAGCTCACCGAAGAAGAGCGCATGGTGCGCGACAGTGCCGAGCAGTTTTCCCGTGACAAGTTGGCTCCGCGCGTCCTTGAAGCCTTTCGTCATGAGCGCACCGACACCGCTATTTTTCGGGAAATGGGTGAAGTGGGTTTGTTAGGCGCCACCATCCCCGAGGAGTACGGTGGCAGCGGTATGAACTATGTGTGCTACGGGCTGATCGCACGTGAAGTCGAGCGCGTTGATTCTGGCTATCGGTCGATGATGAGCGTGCAGTCCTCTCTGGTGATGGTGCCGATTAACGAGTTCGGCACTGAAGCGCAAAAACAGAAATACCTGCCCAAGCTGGCTTCCGGGGAGTGGATTGGTTGTTTCGGTCTTACAGAGCCCAATCATGGCTCCGATCCGGGTGCGATGATCACTCGGGCCAAAAAGGTCGACGGCGGTTATCGTTTGTCGGGCAGCAAAATGTGGATCACCAATAGTCCGATCGCCGATGTATTTGTGGTCTGGGGCAAGGACGATGCGGGCGATATTCGTGGTTTCGTCCTGGAGAAAGGTTGGGCCGGCCTGAGCGCGCCGGCTATTCACGGCAAGATCGGCCTGCGCGCATCCGTTACCGGCGAGATCGTGATGGACAACGTGTTTGTGCCTGAGGAAAACATCTTCCCGGACGTTCGTGGTCTGAAAGGGCCGTTCACCTGCCTGAACTCCGCTCGTTACGGGATTTCCTGGGGGGCGTTGGGTGCTGCTGAATTTTGCTGGCACACCGCGCGTCAATATACGCTGGACCGTCAGCAATTCGGTCGTCCGCTCGCTGCCACCCAGTTGATCCAAAAGAAGCTGGCTGACATGCAGACCGAGATCACCATGGCCTTGCAAGGCTGCCTGCGGTTAGGGCGAATGAAGGACGAAGGCACTGCAGCAGTTGAAATTACCTCGATGATGAAGCGCAACTCATGCGGCAAATCCTTGGACATCGCCCGTATGGCCCGGGACATGTTGGGCGGTAACGGCATATCCGACGAGTTCGGTGTCGCGAGGCATCTGGTCAACCTTGAAGTTGTGAATACTTATGAAGGTACACACGACGTACATGCGCTGATTTTGGGTCGTGCGCAGACAGGCATTCAAGCCTTCTATTAAGTAGCTGCCGTTTAGCTGTCTATTCATGAGGAAAAGGAGTTTGCCGATGGGCGCGCTTTCACATCTACGGGTTCTCGACTTATCGCGGGTGCTTGCGGGGCCTTGGGCTGGTCAGATCCTCGCGGACCTCGGCGCTGAGGTGATCAAGGTCGAGCGTCCGGGCAAGGGGGATGACACTCGCGCCTGGGGGCCTCCTTTTCTGAAGGATGCCAATGGCAATAACACCAGTGAAGCGGCTTATTACCTGTCGGCCAATCGAAACAAGGAGTCGGTGACTATCGACTTCACTCGACCTGAAGGGCAGAAGTTAGTGCGGGAACTGGCCGCTAAATCCGACATTCTTATTGAGAATTTCAAAGTCGGCGGGTTGGCAGCCTATGGGTTGGACTATGAGTCGTTGAAAGCCCTCAACCCTCGGCTCATCTATTGCTCAATCACTGGCTTTGGGCAAAGCGGTCCTTATGCCAAGCGAGCGGGTTATGACTTCATGATCCAAGGGCTCGGTGGATTGATGAGTCTTACGGGGCGGCCAGAAGGAAATGACGGTGCTGGCCCGGTGAAAGTCGGCGTCGCATTGACTGACATTCTTACTGGGCTGTACTCGACCGTTGCGATTCTCGCTGCGTTGGCGTATCGGGATCAGGGGGGTGAGGGTCAGCACATCGATATGGCGTTGCTTGACGTGCAGGTCGCCTGCTTGGCCAATCAGGCAATGAACTACCTGACTACCGGGGTGGCTCCCCGCCGGCTGGGCAACGCTCATCCAAACATTGTCCCGTATCAGGATTTCCCCACCGCCGATGGCGACTTCATACTCACGGTGGGTAACGACAATCAATTCAGGAAGTTCGCTGAGGTCGCCGGACAGGCGCAGTGGGCCGAAGATCCTCGCTTTTTGACCAATACATTGCGGGTTGCCCACCGCGCCGAGCTCATTCCTTTAATTAGGCAGGCAACGGTGTTCAAGACGACTACTGAATGGGTCACGCAGCTAGAGCAGGCCGGTGTACCGTGTGGGCCGATCAACGACTTGGCTCAGGTGTTCGCCGATCCACAGGTCCAGGCGCGAGGGTTAGCTATCAATATGGCTCATGCGCTGGCTGGGAAAGTCCCGCAGGTCGCAAGCCCTATTCGCTTGTCAGTAACGCCCGTTGAATATCGTCTTGCACCGCCCTTGTTGGGTGAGCATACGATTGATGTGTTGGGGCGTATTTTGGGGTTGGATATCGATGCGGTGGCGGCGTTGAGGCGTTCGGGTGTGTTGTAGCTATATATAGTTGGTTCAAGCGGGGTCATGTGGCTTCGTTTTGCGGTATTTCTTAGAAGCTTGCGATTAATCCTTGACGTAACTTTTCCTGAGCCTATAATTCGCCCCTCTTCCGCAGCAGACGAAACATAAACTCCTTGGTAATCAATGAGTTAACCAGTTTTGTTAGCGAGGAAGAAGCTTCGGTCGCGGTGATCGACAGCGGTGAGAATAGGCAGTTGACAGCGAGTTGAAACGCTGTAGAATTCGCCTCCCGCTGACGAGAGACGCGAAGTTGATCGAAG
>NZ_JASJVL010000015.1:0-141528 GCF_035019745.1 Pseudomonas sp. 10S5 | reverse complement strand
CTTTGATGCTTAGGGTGAAGGTCGGGTAAGTGGTCTGAGGCATTGGCAGAGTCTCCGCATCAAAAGATGCGGCAACTCTGCAGGACTGAATCGGCGACGCCTATCGGGCGCATCCCACGCGTTGCGTAGGACATGTCCTGCGCACAAGTAAGGTTGGTCTTACGGATTTCGGTCGACAAAAAAGCCCCGTCCCGGCATAACCCTGGACGAGGCTTCTGGTCTCAACCAACTAACCCATCAATGACGCTTGCGATTGGTAATCTGAGTGCCCACGCCGCTGTCGGTAAAGATCTCCAGCAACACGGCATTTGGCACGCGGCCGTCGATGATGTGCGAGCTGTTGACCCCGCCCTGAACCGCTTCCAGCGCGCAGCGAATCTTCGGCAGCATGCCGCCGTAGATGGTGCCATCGGCTATCAGGTGGTCCACTTGCTCGGTGGTCAACCCAGTCAGTACTTCACCCTGTTTGTTCATCAAGCCAGCGATGTTGGTCAGCAATATCAGCTTTTCGGCCTTGAGGGCTTCGGCTACTTTACCGGCCACCAGATCGGCGTTGATGTTGTAAGACTCGCCGTCTGGACCGACACCAATCGGTGCGATGACCGGGATGAAATCACCCTTGACCAGCATGTTCAGCAGGTCGGTATTTACGCCGACAACTTCGCCGACCTGGCCGATGTCGATGATTTCTGGTTTGGTCATGTCAGGCGTCTGTCGGGTAACCGTGAGTTTGCGCGCACGAATCAGCTCAGCGTCTTTGCCGGTCAGGCCGATGGCGCTGCCGCCATGGCGGTTGATCAGGTTAACGATGTCTTTGTTGACCTGGCCGCCCAGCACCATCTCCACGACGTCCATGGTTTGCGCATCGGTCACACGCATACCGTCGATGAAGTGGCTTTCGATCGACAGTCGCTTGAGCAAGTCGCCGATCTGCGGGCCGCCACCGTGAACCACTACCGGGTTGATGCCGACCGCTTTCATCAGCACGATGTCGCGCGCAAAGCCGGTTTTCAGCTCGTCGCTTTCCATGGCATTGCCGCCGTATTTGATCACCAGCGTCTTGCCAACGAATCGGCGAATGTAAGGCAACGCTTCGGACAAAACCTTGGCGACGTTGGCAGCGGCATCACGTTCGAGGGTCATTCAGGGCTCCAGTGAGACTTAGGGTCGGTCAAAACGGTAATTCTAGATCAGGTGCGACGTTCTTTAGTTGGGCATGAAACACGTCTTTGATTCGTTGCAGTTCAGCTTCGGTATCGGCTTCGAAGCGCAATACCAAAACCGGCGTGGTGTTCGAGGCACGCACCAGACCCCAACCTTTCGGGTAATCCACGCGGACGCCGTCGATGCTGGTCAGCTTGGCTTCTTGGCCCCACTGAGCGTCGCGTTGCAAGGTTTCAATGATGCTGAACTTGGTCAGGTCAGTCACATCGATATTGATTTCCGGGGTGGAAATATCGTTCGGAAAGGTGGCGAACACTTCGTCTGCGGTGCCTTTTTCCTGGCTGAGGATTTCCAGCAGACGCGCAGCGCTGTAAATACCATCGTCAAAACCAAACCAGCGCTCTTTGAAGAAGATGTGGCCGCTCATTTCACCGGCCAGCAATGCGCCGCTCTCACGCATTTTCTTTTTGATCAGCGAGTGACCGGTTTTCCACATCACCGGGCGGCCGCCGTATTCAAGAATCAATGGCGTGAGGCGTCGGGTGCATTTGACGTCAAAAATGATATCGGCACCAGGATTGCGGGACACCACATCCTTGGCAAACAACATCAGCAAACGGTCAGGAAACACGATGGCCCCGGTGTTGGTTACGACCCCAACGCGATCACCGTCGCCGTCGAACGCCAAGCCCAGGTCGGCCCCGGTTTCTTTAACTTTGGCGATCAAGTCAACCAGGTTTTCCGGTTTGCCTGGATCGGGGTGATGGTTCGGGAAGTTGCCGTCAACATCGCAAAACAGCGGGATGACTTCGCAATTCAGAGCTTCGATCAACTGCGGAGCGATGACGCCCGCCGCGCCGTTGCCGCAATCGACCACGACTTTCATGCGCCGGGCGAGCACTACGTCTTTAGTGATTTCCTTGAAATAAGATTCAAGGATTTCGATCTTTTCGACGTTGCCCGTGCCCGTGGTCAGGTCGTTGGTTTTTAGGCGGGTATGCAACGCCTGGATCTGTTCATTGGCCAAGGTGTCGCCAGCAATGACGATCTTGAAGCCGTTGTAGTTTGACGGGTTGTGGCTACCGGTCAGCATGACCCCCGATTTACCTGCCAGCACGTTGGCGGCGTAGTAAAGGGCCGGAGTTGGCACGAGCCCGATGTCGCTGACATGGCAGCCGCTGTCATATAAACCCTGAATCAATTGCTGTACCAGCTCAGGTCCAGACAAACGGCCGTCGCGGCCTACAGATACGTGGGGTTCATTCTTGGCCAGGCTTTCTGAGCCGATTGCGCGCCCGATCCAGTAAGCTGTTTGTGCGCTAAGGGTTTCGCCAACAACGCCGCGAATGTCGTAGGCGCGGAAAATGCTGTCAGGAAATGCTGGAGCTACGGTTGCTAGGCTGCTCATGATCTGGGGGTGCTCCATTCTCAGGAAGTCCTGGTTTTCGTCGAGGATGTCGATATCGAGAATATCGGTGTCTTGGAACAGCGGATCAACCCACTCGGCATGCAAGGCCTCGGTTTGGGTCGTCGCTGCGGCATTCACTGTCTCAGAGCTGGCCTTTGCGTTTGAGGTCTCTTGAGCTGCGTTTGCCCCTATCACCGGAGAGGCGCTGCGCATCGAAAATCGCGCAAGACTCTGCGCAAGGCCATTTAGCGCTGGAAGACTCAAGCCGAACGCTTTGACGGCTTTTCCGCCCGAGAGTTCTTGAAGCAGTTGGTCTAACTGTCGGGCATCGGCACTAATGCGTCGGTGCAGTGCTCTATCATTAAGATATAGCCCGAACGCTGCGCCGATAAACGCAAGTACCACGGCCAAGCACAACATTAACCATGGCGTCCCTACGTCGAGTGCCGGACCTGCTGAGAATTCAAGCTTCCAGTTGAGCTGACCGGTGTCGAACATTTGCGCTGCACCAAAAGGTTGGCCGCGCAGTAGCAAGACCTGCCCAGGACCGGAGCCGAATTGCTGGGTCACTTTCACCTCACCGACCTCGGCAGGTAGCATTGGCAAAGCGTTTAATACCCGTTGCAGATCGAATGCCAGTAGCAATGTGCCGGTGACGGGGGCATTCGGGGTAGCGCGCAGCGGGGCTGCACTGTAAACCAACCACCGGTTACCTATTTTGTGCGCCTCGGGCGGCGGAGTCTGGCCTTGGGTAGTTTTGTTGAGCATGTCCAGCGTGGCGAAACTCACTGGCACCGGACCTTGCGTGTTCACCTCTGTCAAGCCCGTATGACTGAGTCGAGCCCCGACCACACCGCTGCGAAAACTCAACTGGGTTTGGGCGTCGCCGATCGCAGAGACATCGTTACTTTGCAGTACCTGAGTCAGCTTGCCATCAAGCGCGGCGGCCTGGGTTTCTGCATTCAATTGCTTAAGCGCCGCGCCGAGTGCTGAGGCTTGGCTTGAGCCCCAAGCTTCGCCAGGCTGAGGTTGCTGCTGGGAATGGTTGGAAAGCGCCCACCACAGCAGCACGCTGGCGGCGATCAAGCCGATGACCACCGAAACAAGACCAAGTGAAAAAAACCGTGGGCGAGCCATTAACGGATCATCGATTACGGGATTCGAGGTGCCGCTTGTTTTGGCTCTACGGTTAAGACCCTTCAAATAACCTCTCCCCCATATTCAACCTGAATGGCAACGTATTGTTCCTGATCCGATTTCGCGCAGTGCGATCCGCAAGCGATCGGGGCAAGCTCAAGTGGTTATCTAGCCAAGCTTTTAGTGGCTGCCGGAATGTCCGAAGCCGCCCGCGCCGCGCTGGCTTTCGTCGAACTCGTCTACCAGCTCGAAGTGGGCCTGGACTACAGGCACCAAGACTAACTGAGCAAGACGTTCGCCCACGGACATCTTGAAAGCAGTTTGGCCCCGATTCCAGCACGAAACCATGAGCTCCCCTTGGTAGTCGGAGTCGATCAAGCCGACCAGATTGCCCAGCACAATGCCGTGCTTATGACCCAGTCCGGAGCGGGGCAAAATCAGCGCTGCCAAGCCTGGGTCACCGATGTAGATCGACAGGCCAGTGGGGATCAATAAGGTCTGACCTGGTTCTATGACAGTGTCTTCCTTAAGCATTGCGCGCAGATCAAGACCTGCGGAGCCTGTGGTGGCGTACGCGGGAAGAGGGAAATCACTGCCAATGCGTGGGTCGAGGATTTTGGCTTGTAGGGCATGCATACGTAATTAAACCTGGTTCAGACGGTCGGCGATGAAGGTGATCAGCTGGCGGGCAATCTTGCCTTTACTGGTCTGAGCAAAAATAGTTTCGTGCAGCGCACGGTCGATGACGCTGCACGCATTTTCTTCGCTGTTAAAGCCGATGCTGGGGTTGGCAACATCGTTGGCGACGATCAGATCAAGGTTTTTGTCCTTAAGCTTACGGGCGGCGTAGTCGAGCAAATGTTCGGTTTCGGCAGCAAAGCCGACACTGAAGGGGCGGTCCGGGCGGCCCGCAATGGTCGCGAGAATGTCTGGGTTACGAACCATCTGCAACAGTAAGCCGTCGCCGGTGGCGGGGTCTTTCTTGAGTTTATGCGGCGCGACGACTTCTGGCCTGTAATCCGCCACGGCAGCAGAGGCGATAAACAGGTCGCAGGGGATCGCCGCCTCACAGGCAGCGAGCATGTCGCGGGCACTGACCACGTCGATTCGGGTGACGCGATCAGGCGTTTGCAGGTTCACCGGGCCGGTAATCAACGTTACGCGGGCGCCCGCTTCGACTGCCGCTTCAGCTAAGGCAAAACCCATCTTGCCCGAGCTGTGGTTGGTGATGTAACGCACAGGATCGATGTTTTCCTGAGTCGGGCCGGCGGTGATCAAGACATGTTTGCCGGTCAACGATTCGCGGCGGAAACATTCAGCGGCGCACAGCGCGAGGTCATTGGCTTCGAGCATCCGGCCAAAACCGACATCACCACAGGCTTGGCTGCCTGAGGCCGGGCCGAACATACGCATGCCGCGATCTTCGAGTAGCCGGGTATTGGCCTGGGTGGCCGGGTCGCGCCACATTGCTTGATTCATCGCAGGTGCCAACGCAACCGGGGCGTCAGTTGCCAGCACGACAGTGGTCAAAAGGTCATTGGCCAAACCTTGGGCCAAGCGTGCAATAAGGTCCGCCGTGGCGGGCGCAATCAACACCAGATCGGCCCATTTCGCCAGTTCGATATGACCCATGGCAGCTTCAGCGGCCGGGTCTAGCAAGTCCATGTGCACGGGATTGCCGGACAAAGCTTGCATGGTTAGGGGGGTGATAAATTCACTGCCGCCGCGGGTCATGACAACACGCACTTCCGCGCCCTGATCGAGTAACCGACGGACCAGTTCGGCGCTCTTGTAGGCAGCAATGCCGCCGCCGACGCCTAGAACAATGCGTTTCCGATACAGCCGCTGCATAGGCCTGCCTTTTAGTCGAGTGATCGCAACGGCGATGACGCCTCCCCAGGCCAAGTCGCCGCGCAAAAAAGATGGGCTAAGATAGCACAGCGACCGCACCGGAACAGCGGGGCCCACACACATGGAGGTGTTATGAGTATTCGAGATTGGCCCGTGGCGGAACGCCCACGGGAGAAGCTGCTTGAGCTGGGTTCGGCAAGTCTTTCTGATGCTGAGCTGTTGGCCATATTTTTACGCACCGGCGTGACCGGAAAAAGCGCTGTGGACCTTGCCCGACACTTGTTGAAGCAATTCGGGAGCTTGAGAGCGTTACTGGAAGCGGACCTTAAAACCTTCAGCCAGGAGCTGGGATTGGGGCCCGCCAAGTTCGCGCAGTTACAAGCGGTGATAGAAATGTCCCGGCGGCACATGGCTGAGCGCCTGAAGCGTGACCCAAGCCTGCACAATCCTCGGGACGTGCGCGAATACCTGAAGGCGATGGTGAGGCATGAGCCGCACGAGGTCTTCGGGTGTCTGTTTCTCGACGCCAAGCATCGGGTTTTGGCGTTCGAGGTGTTGTTCCACGGCTCTATTAAGTGTGCCGAAGTTCACCCGCGCCAGGTGGTCAAGCGCTCGCTGGCGAACAACGCGGCGGCAGTCATTCTGTGCCATAACCATCCATCAGGCATCACCGATCCCAGTCAGGCAGATCAAAACCTGACCGTACTGTTGAAAAAGGCGTTGGGATTGATCGACGTTCAAGTGCTCGATCATTTCATCATCGGTGACGGTGAGCCGCTGTCCATGGCGGAAGCCGGTTTGATGTGACGCCCTCAGGCCGCGCTGGCTGGCGCGGCCTGAGCTTCAGAGATGGCCCTGAGAATTACTTCAGCGTGACGTGGGCAAAGTCTTGGCGTCCGAACGGACTGACCTGATAACCCTGTACGTTTTTTCGGGTCAGCACCGCAGCAGTAGGGTGCGCCAAGGGTAGCCAAAGTGCTTGTTGTTGGATGTACGCTTGCGCTTGCTGATACAGAGCACTGCGTTGTGCCTGATCGCTACCGGCTTTGCCGTCGCTGATGAGCTTATCCAGGCCCTTATCGCAATAGCGGGCAAAGTTAGTCCCTGAGATCACCGCGGCGCACGAAAATTGTGGGGTCAAGAAGTTGTCTGGGTCGCCGTTATCGCCCGCCCACCCCATGAATAACAGGTCATGCTCGCCCGCTTTCGCGCGACGAATCAGCTCGCCCCACTCAATGACTTTAATCTCGGCTGTAATCCCGACTTTGGCCAAGTCGTTTTGTAATAACTGCGCGCCCAGGCTCGGGTTCGGGTTCAACAAGCTACCCGATGGTCGCGTCCAGATCGTGGTTTTGAAGCCGTCGTTTAACCCGGCTTTGGCCAGCAGTTGGCGAGCTTTGGCAGGGTCGTAGGCATAGCCGGGCAGGTTTTTGGCGTAGCTCCAAGTATTGGCTGGATAAATACCACTGGCGGCTTTTGCGGTGCCTTGAAATACGGCTTTTAGGTAAGTCTCTTTGTCAAACGCCAAATTGAGCGCCTGACGTACTTCCGGTTTATCCAGCGGCGGGTGTTGAGTGTTGATTGCTACGAAAGCGGTCATGAACGCCGCGTTTTCCTCGACTTTCAATTGGGGGTCAGTTCGGGCGGCTTGAATATCAAGCGGCTTGGGCGATAGAGCGATCTGGCATTCGTTCTGACGAATTTTTTGCAGCCGAACGTTGGCATCCGGGGTAATCGCAAAAACCAGCGCATCAACGCCCGGCTTGCCGCCAAAATAGTCCGGGTTGGCTTCGTAACGCACCACAGCGTCTCGCTGGAAGCGCTTGAAGATGAAAGGGCCGGTGCCGATGGGTTCGCTGTTGAGTTTTTCCGGGGTGCCGGCCTTGAGCAGTTGCGCGGTGTACTCGGAAGAGTAGATCGAAGCAAAGCCCATGCTCAATGTCGCCAGGAAGGTCGAGTCCGGGTGGTCGAGGGTAAAGCGGACCGTGTGCTCATCAGGCGCCTCAATGTTTTTGATCAGCGCTGGCAGCTGCATCGATTGGGCATGTGGGAAGCCGCTTTGAGCGATTTTGTGCCAGGGGTTAGCCGGATCAAGCATACGTTGAAAGCTGAACAGCACGTCGTCGGCCGTCAGATCTCGGGTCGGGCTGAAATAATCGGTGTGGTGGAATTTCACGCCGGAGCGTAATTTAAATGTGTAAGTCAGGCCGTCCGCAGAAATGTCCCAATGCTCGGCTAAGCTGGGTACCACCTTGCCGTTCTGTGCGTCGAACTCCACCAAGCGGTTCATCAGTACATCGGCTGATGCGTTGGTGGTGGTCAGCGAGTTGTATTGCACCACGTCAAAGCCTTCAGGGCTGGCTTCGGTGCAAACGCTGAGCTGAGTCGCCGCCTGAGCCCATAACGGGCATAGCAACGGGGCGAGCAGAAGGGGTAAGGTAGCAAGGCGCATGGCTATATTCCTGTCAGATTTTGCCCCATCTGCGGGCGCAGTCTGGTGAGGGAGTTACCCTAGACTATGCGCGGGGGCAGGACAATCCATCTGGTTCGACGAGCGGTAGATTTGCTTCCATCGCCTGTGCCGACTACCGTTTAAGCCCGTAAAAGGGCAAAACGAAGAAGGTATTCTGCATGTACTGTTGTTGCATTGCAGGGTTTCTGATATAAAGCAGCGCTCTTTTCTAGGGGCCCGGTTCCTTCGTTTGTAGGTGTAGCCGGTAAGACCCCTAAAGAAACGCGGCGCCTGGCGCCAACTGAGAGATTAAGCGGCCAACCCATGCCGGGTTGGGCATGTGGTTTTAGAGGGCTGAGGCATGTCGAGAGTATGTCAAGTTACCGGTAAGGGTCCGGTAACCGGGAATAACATTTCCCACGCAAACAACAAAACCCGTCGTCGTTTCCTGCCGAACCTGCAGCATCACCGCTTCTGGGTCGAGTCCGAGAATCGTTTCGTGCGTCTGCGCGTATCTGCCAAAGGCATGCGTATCATCGACAAGCGTGGCATTGATGTCATTCTTCTCGAAATCCGCGCCAATGGCGCTAAGGTCTAAGGGAGAAAGTCATGCGTGAATTGATCCGTTTGGTGTCGAGCGCTAACACAGGCCACTTCTACACCACCGATAAGAACAAGCGCACTACTCCGGATAAAATCGAAATCAAAAAATTCGATCCGGTAGCTCGCAAGCACGTGATCTACAAAGAAGCCAAAATCAAGTAATTGATTTCTACTTCTTTACGAGAAAGCCCGCCTGAGAAGGCGGGCTTTTTTGTGTCTGAATTTTGGGTTTATGTTGAATAAAATGAACAAGAGCTCACCGTTTGCTCCCAAGTGTCAAATATATTGGAAATAACCGGTTGACTTGGTTTAGGGTGGCAACTGCCTTGGCTGATGCCATCCGTATTCAAAAATACAACAGGAGGACACTCTAATGACCACCCTGACTCGTGCTGACTGGGAACAACGCGCTCGCGATCTGAAGATCGAAGGCCGCGCCTACATCAATGGCGAATACACCGCCGCCGTTTCCAGCGCCACTTTCGAATGCGTCAGCCCGGTCGATGGCCGCCTCTTGGCACACGTCGCCAGCTGTGACGCCGCCGATGCCCAGCGTGCCGTTGATAGCGCCCGTGCAACGTTCAACTCCGGCGTGTGGTCGCGATTGGCGCCGGTCAAACGCAAAGTTGCAATGATCCGTTTTGCTGCCCTATTGAATGAGCACGTTGAAGAGCTGGCGTTGCTTGAAACCCTCGATATGGGCAAGCCGATCAATGACGCGCTGAACATCGATATTCCCGCGGCAGCTCAGGCGCTAAGTTGGAGCGGCGAAGCGATCGATAAGATTTATGACGAAGTCGCTGCAACGCCCCACGATCAATTGGGCTTGGTGACACGCGAGCCGATTGGCGTCGTCGCCGCTATCGTGCCGTGGAACTTCCCGTTATTGATGGCCTGCTGGAAACTCGGCCCGGCGCTGTCCAGCGGTAATTCGGTGATCCTCAAACCGTCCGAAAAATCCCCACTGACGGCCATTCGTGTAGCGCAATTGGCCGTTGAAGCCGGTATCCCTGCGGGTGTGCTCAACGTGGTGCCCGGTTATGGCCACACGGTCGGCAAAGCGTTGGCGTTGCACATGGACGTGGATACGTTGGTGTTCACTGGCTCCACCCGAACCGCCAAGCAACTGCTGATCTATTCGGGCGAGTCGAATATGAAGCGCGTATGGCTGGAAGCGGGCGGTAAAAGCCCGAACATCGTGTTCGCCGATGCGCCGGACTTGAAAGCAGCGGCCGAATCAGCTGCTGGCGCCATCGCGTTCAATCAGGGCGAAGTTTGCACAGCGGGTTCGCGGCTGCTGGTAGAGCGTTCGATCAAGGACCAATTTTTGCCGTTGGTGATCGAAGCCCTTAAAGCCTGGAAACCGGGTAATCCGCTGGACCCGGAAACCACCGTCGGGGCACTGGTCGATACGCAGCAGATGAATACCGTGCTGTCGTACATCGAGTCCGGTCATGCCGATGGCGCCAAGCTCGTCGCGGGCGGCAAGCGTATTTTGCAGGAAACAGGCGGTACTTACGTCGAACCGACCATTTTTGACGGCGTGAGCAACGCGATGAAAATTGCTCAGGAAGAAATTTTCGGTCCGGTGCTGTCGGTGATTGCCTTCGACACCGCTGAAGAGGCCATCCAGATTGCCAACGACACGCCGTATGGCCTGGCTGCTGGGGTCTGGACCTCCAACCTGTCGAAAGCCCACCTGACCGCCAAGGCACTGCGAGCCGGCAGTGTGTGGGTCAATCAATACGATGGCGGCGACATGACGGCGCCGTTTGGTGGCTTCAAACAATCGGGCAATGGCCGGGATAAATCCCTGCATGCGTTCGACAAGTACACCGAATTGAAGGCGACCTGGATCAAGTTGTAATTCCGAAATCGAGCTGGGCGCTTCGTCAACAAGCTGGCTTCTACAGGTCAATTCTCTGTAGGAGCCAGCTTGTTGGCGAGAACCTCCTGCGGATCTATAAAAATGCGTTGGGGTACTTATTTCGCTGTTTTGGCTTCGGTCCTCAGCGTCGGATTAGCACTGGGCGTGAGCATGCCGCTGGTGTCCATGCGCCTGGAAAGCTGGGGTTACGGCGCGTTTGCCATCGGCGTCATGGCTGCGATGCCCGCTATCGGTGTTTTGGTTGGCGCCAGTGTCGCCAGCCGCCTGGCTGCGCATTTCGGCACGCCGCTGCTGATGCGATTGTGTTTATGGGGCGGAGCGCTCTCTATCGGGTTGCTGGGTTTACTACCCAGCTATGCCGTTTGGGTCGCGTTGCGGCTATTGATCGGCGTCATCCTGACCATCGTTTTTATTCTGGGCGAAAGCTGGATCAACCAATTGGTGGTCGAGCGGTGGCGCGGTCGGTTGGTCGCGCTTTACGGCAGCAGTTACGCCCTGAGCCAACTCGCTGGCCCATTGCTGTTGGGTGTGGTCGGTACTGAGGCCGATTACGGCTTTTGGGTCGGCGCTGCGTTGCTAGTTGTCTCCCCGCTGTTGCTGCTGGGGCGAACCGGCGCGCCCAGCACCGAAGCGTGCAGCGTCACCTTTAATGATCTGTTTGGTTTCTGCCGAGGCTTGCCAGCGATTGCATGGGCGATTGCGCTGTTCGCCGCGTTCGAAGCGATGATCCTGACATTGCTGCCGATCTATTGCCTGCAACAGGGCTTTACGCCGGAAACCTCATTGTTCATGGTCAGTACCGTGGTGGTCGGCGATGCTCTATTGCAACTGCCGATTGGTGCATTGGCCGACCGTGTTTCCCGGCGCACGCTATTTTCCGGCTGTGCACTGCTGTTGATGGTATCGAGCCTGGCCATCCCGTTGCTGCTCGACACCGTATTGATTTGGCCAGTGTGGGTGCTGTTCGGTGCCAGTGCAGGCGGGCTATTTACCTTGTCGCTGATATTGATTGGCGAGCGTTACCGTGACGATGTACTGGTGCGGGCGAACGCCCATGTTGCCCAGTTGTGGGGCGTTGGTTGCCTGCTAGGGCCTTTGGCTGCGGGTGCGGGCAGCCAGTGGGTCAGTGGACATGCCTTGCCTCTTTTGATGGCTGCCGGTGCGTTCGGTCTGGTGATTGTTTCCCTGCGCCGCGGTGCGTTCGGCGTGCAACCGGTGATGGCTTAGCGGCGACTTGCCGTCACGCGGACTCGCTTAGCAGGTGCGTGATGGTCGCCCCCACTGTTCGTACCGCATTTTCAATCTCAGCCGTGGGTTTGGACGCGTAATTCATCCGCAAACAATTCCGGTACTTGCCTGCCGCCGAGAAGATACTGCCGCCCGCCACCTGAACGCCTTGCCCCAGTAACGCGCGGTTCAAGCGCAAGGTGTCGAAATCTTCCGGCAGCTCGACCCACAGCATAAAACCACCTTGAGGGCGACTGACCCGCGTGCCCTGTGGGAAGTAGCGCATGACCCAATCAGTCATCTGGTCGCGGCCACGCTGATATTGCCCGCGCATCCGTCGTAAGTGCGGTTCGTAATGCCCGTCCTTGAGAAATTCGGCGATGGCCAACTGAGGTTGGCTGGCGGTGCAGCCGGTGCTGATGTACTTCATGTGCAGCACCTGTTCTAAATACCGACCGGGTGCGACCCAGCCAATCCGCACGCCAGGCGCCAGAGTCTTGGAGAAAGAGCTGCACAGCAGGACACGGCCGTCTTCGTCGAAGGATTTTATCGTGCGAGGACGGGGATAGGTGTAAGCCAGGTCGCCATACACATCGTCTTCGATAATTGCGACGTCAAAACGTTGAGCCAGGGTCAGCAAGGCTTTTTTGTGTGCCTCGGGCATGATGTAGCCCAGCGGGTTGTTGCAGTTGGGGGTCAGTTGAATGGCTTTGATTGGCCACTGTTCAAGGGCTAGCTCCAATGCCTCAAGGCTGATGCCAGTCACTGGGTCAGTGGGAATTTCCAGCGCCTTCAATCCGAAGCCTTTGAGCATTTGCATGACTCCATGAAAGCTTGGCGAATCCACTGCCACGATGTCGCCTGGCTGGCAAATGGCTCGGAGGCTAGTGGACAGCGCTTCGCTACAGCCCGTCGTGATGACTAAATCGTTGGTCGTGAGCTGGCAGCCGGAGTCCAGCATCAGTCGTGCCACTTGCTCACGCAGGCTCAGAGTGCCGTAGATAGTGTCGTAATACAGGCTCGCCATGTCTTGACGTCGACTGATAGTGGCCAGCGAGCGCAGCAAGGGTTTAAGCGTCGGGCTGGTGATGTCCGGCATGCCTCGGCCCAATTGGATCACGTCCTTATTTGGCACGACGCGGATCAACTCCAGGACTTGATCCCACTGAGAAATCTCCACCGGACGCTGCGCGGGCCTCCCCACTGCGGGCAGGGCAGGCGCAGATCTCCCCAATGGAACGAAATAACCCGACTTGGGTTTCGGCGTCGCCAAGCCGTTGTCTTCCAGCACGCGATACGCCTGTTGCACGGTGCTCAGGCTGACCCCGTGTTCCACGCTCAAGGCGCGGACTGAGGGCAATCGGTCTCCGGGACGATAAAAGCCGTTTTCAACGCGAGAACCGAGCAGTTCAGCGAGGTTCACATAGAGCGTCATAGCGTACTCCCGACGGATTTTTTTCCATTAGACCAATACAGATAGTGCCAAAATACAGGATTCAGTGGATTATTTGCACTGTGTGTATTGAAAAAAAACCGGATTTTTGGATCTGTAATGGTTTTTCCACCTCCGCCATGATGAAGCCACACGCAAAGGGTGACGCAGGGGATAAAAATGAACGGGATGAGTGATGTACGGCTAATGCTGCGTGGTCAGGAGTTGCAGGCAGGGCAGAAGCCTTCGATCAATATGTGCTGCTCGCCAGCCTCTAGCCGCTGGGGTGTTTTTCGCCATCGCTGGCTAACCCGTAAAGTGCTGCTGGAACTGGACGCGGACCGGCTTCTGGACATCGGCCTCACCCGGGATCAGGCGCGCGCCGAAGGACTCAAGCCGTTCTGGCGAGCCTGATGAATATTTAGCGCAGTTCTTTCAAGCGGTGCCACAGCATGCCCAACGCCAATAGGGGAGAGCGCAATGCTTTCCCTCCTGGAAAGGTCATGTGAGGGACTTGGGCGAACAAATCGAATCCATTACTGTGCTGGCCACTGATCGCTTCTGCGAGAAGACGTCCAGCCAGGTGGGTGGCGTTCAGGCCATGACCGGAATACGCCTGCGCGTAATACACGTTGGGAAGGCTGCGTAGTCGACCGATCTGAGGCAGCCTATTGGCGCCGATACCGATCATGCCGCCCCATTGAAAATCGATTTTAACGTCAGTCATGTGGGGAAAAACCTGCAGCATCTTGGGCCGCATATAGGCTGCGATGTCTTTTGGATCGCGGCCCGAATAATGACAAGCACCACCGAACAGCAGGCGCCGGTCAGCGGAGAGTCGGTAATAGTCGACGGTCACACGCTGGTCGCAAACCGCCATATTCTGCGGCAACAGCATATGGGCTTGCTCGGGGCTAAGCGGCTCGGTCGCTATGATGTAACTGCCTGCTGCCAGCACTTTGCCGCTCAACTCCGGGTTTAGATCATTCAGGTAAGCATTACAGCCCAGCACCAAGGTCTCGGCGCGCACTACGCCGTGGGCGGTATGGACGCAGACCTGTGGACCGTAGTCGATTCGGATCACTGCCGACTGCTCAAAGAGTTGAACACCTAACTCGCGCGCAACGTGTGCTTCACCCAACGCCAGGTTTAGCGGGTGTAAGTGACCCGAGCCCATGTCGATTAATCCGCCGACATACCTATCCGAGCCCACTACTTTGTGCATGTCGTTGGCTTGCAGTACGTGTATTTCGTGGCGATAACCAAGGCGGCGCAATTCTTCCGCATCTTCGATCAAATGAACCAAATCGTGAGGCTTATTGGCGAGATCGCAGTAGCCCCAGGTCAGATCGCAATTGATTTGATAACGCTCCACTCGCTGGCGCACAATCTCCACCGCTTCGAGCCCCATGAGCTTCAGTTGACGCACGCCATGGCTACCCAGGGTCGGGGAGAATTGTTCCAGGCCATGGCCGACGCCGCGAATCAGTTGTCCACCATTGCGCCCGCTGGCACCCCAACCCATCTTGCGCGCTTCCAGCAACGCCACGCTCAGGCCGCGCTCCGCCAATTCAATCGCGGTGTTTAGTCCGGTAAAGCCGCCGCCGATGACGCATACATCCACCTTCAAGTCGCCCTTCAACATTGGATGGTCCGGTTGTGGATGGCTGCTGGTGGCGTAATACGAAGCGGTGTGCTGGTCGCTGACAGTCGGCTGCTGAACGCGGGCGTTCATGTTGTTTTTCCTGTTTGTTGTGTGTGAAAAATTTTACGCAGCATAGACGTCGATGTTAACGACGGGCAAGGTTTGGCTCGGTGGGGCTGTCGGCTCAGGCACCAGTGAGGCAAAATCTCGGCTGGTCTTTCTTTTGGTAATTGCCACAATGAGCTGCAACAGCCAAAAAATCCGCTTTCTGCGGCAGCAGATTCCTTCATTCGAGTGCGTCCCCGGCTGTCACGACTGCTGTGGGCCGGTGACTACGTCAACGGAAGAAATGTCCCGCTTACCGCGCAAGACCGCAACAGAGCAAGAGGCCGCGATGGACGAGCTGAACTGTGTCCATCTGGGGCCGAATGGTTGCACGGTGTATGAAGAACGTCCTTTGATCTGTCGTTTGTTCGGCACCACGCCGACGCTGCCTTGCCCTAATGGCCGCCGTCCAGTGGAAATGATTCATCCCAAGGTGGAGAAGCAGATTCACGAATACATGGCGACAACTCGCCAAGTGTTGGTGTGAGCAAGCGCGCTCCTACATCGTTGGCGGGGCGTCAAGGCTGGCAAAGCCCTACTCAGGAATCGGCAGATTCAGGCTTTCTTTCACTTCTTCCATCACGATGTAGCTCTTGGATTCGCGCACGTGGGGCAATTTGAGCAGGATGTCGCCAAGTAACTTACGGTACGACGCCATCTCAGAAATCCGTGCTTTGACCAAGTAGTCGAAGTCGCCGGACACCAAGTGACATTCCAGCACATGGGGCAGTTTTAGCACGGCGCGGCGGAACTCTTCGAAGGTGTCGCCCGACTTGTAATCCAGGCTGATTTCAACGAAAACCAGCAGGCTGGCTTTGAGGCTTTGGGGATTAAGCCGGGCGTTGTAGCCCATGATGACCCCTTCACGCTCAAGCCTACGGACCCGTTCAGTACACGGCGTGGTCGACAGTCCGACGCGCTCTCCCAGCTCGGTAAATGAAATCCGGCCGTCCCCTTGAAGGATGCGCAGGATGTTGCGATCTATCTTGTCCAGTTCGCGCTTGGACTGATGCTGGGTCCGCATGGGTCACCCCTCTCTACTAATGCCGTTATTGCCGAGAATTACCGCCGAATATAGGTGTTTATATAGTGAAATGCACTGCCCACTGCTTTTTATACTAGGCATATCTTTGCTCATAAGCACAAACGTCAGCGGATATCCGCGATTGAGGGATTTACTATGCGAGTTCTGGTCCTTGGCAGCGGTGTGATCGGTACGACGACGGCCTATTATCTGGCGCGGGCCGGGTTTCAGGTGACGGTTGTCGACCGCCAGCCAGCGGCCGCCATGGAAACCAGTTTCGCGAATGCCGGCCAAGTCTCGCCAGGATATGCCTCTCCGTGGGCTGCGCCGGGCGTGCCGCTCAAGGCCATCAAATGGCTGCTTCAGCGCCACTCGCCACTGGCGATCAAGGCCACTGGTGACATCGATCAATACCTGTGGATGGCGCAGATGCTGCGCAATTGCACCGCCAGCCGGTATGCGGTGAACAAAGAGCGCATGGTGCGTCTTTCCGAGTACAGCCGCGATTGTCTTGACGAACTACGCATCGAAACAGGCATTGCCTACGAAGGACGTAGCCTGGGCACCACTCAGCTGTTCCGCACCCAAGCACAGCTCGACAACGCCGCCAAGGATATCGCCATTTTGGAGCAGTCCGGCGTGCCCTATGAGTTGCTTGACCGCGCCGGCATCGCTCGGGTTGAGCCCGCTTTAGCGGGGGTCACCAATATTCTTGTCGGTGCGTTGCGCCTGCCTAATGACCAGACCGGTGACTGCCAGTTATTTACGACTCGCCTTGCGGAAATGGCGGTCAAGTTGGGCGTTGAATTCCGTTTCGATCAGAACATCGAGCGGCTGGATTTTGCCGGCGACCGAATCAATGGCGTGTGGATTGATGGCAAGCTGGAAACCGCTGACCGCTATGTGCTGGCGCTGGGCAGTTATTCGCCGCAGTTGCTTAAGCCGTTGGGCATTCGCGCCCCGGTGTATCCGCTCAAGGGTTACTCGCTGACCGTGCCGATCACCAACCCGGCCATGGCGCCAACCTCGACTATTCTCGACGAGACCTACAAGGTCGCGATCACCCGTTTCGACAACCGTATTCGGGTGGGCGGCATGGCCGAAATCGCGGGTTTCGATCTGTCGCTCAACCCGCGTCGGCGCGAAACGCTGGAGATGATCGTCGGCGACCTTTATCCTCAGGGCGGTGATTTGGCAGAGGCCAGTTTTTGGACTGGCTTGCGTCCTACCACGCCGGACGGCACACCGATTGTCGGCGCCACACCGTTTCGCAATCTGTTCCTAAATACCGGCCACGGCACACTTGGCTGGACCATGGCCTGCGGCTCGGGTCGTTTGTTAGCCGATTTGATCGCTCTCAAAGCACCCCAGATCAGCGCCGAAGGCCTCGATATTTCTCGCTACGGTAAAACCCAGGAGATCGTAAAACATGGCAATCCTGCGCCAGCTCACCAATGAACGCATGAGTCAGATCGTCGTCCACAACAGCACCGTGTATTTATCCGGGCAAGTGGCTGACGACATGGCCGGCGGAATTGAGCAGCAAACCCGCGAGACACTGGGTAATATTGAACGCCTGCTGGATTTGGCAGGCACCAATACCTCCCGAATTCTCTCGGTGACCATTTACCTGAAAGACATCGACGCGGACTTCGCCGGCATGAACAGCGTTTGGGACAAGTGGTTGCCAAAGGGCGTCGCCCCGACCCGTGCAACTGTTGAGTCGAAGCTGTGCGAGCCAGAGATTTTAGTTGAACTGTCGGTGATTGCTGCGCTGCCATAAGGATTCCCGCAGTACTACGCAATTTCTACAGCCCTCATTCCCTCACCTCAGAATCCCGCCGCCATGCGTCCTGCTCGCGCTTTAATCGATCTTCAAGCCCTGCGTCACAATTATCAGTTGGCACGTGAAACCAGCGGCGCCAAGGCGCTTGCGGTCATCAAGGCTGATGCCTATGGGCATGGTGCGGTGCGTTGTGCGCAGGCGCTTGAGGCCCAAGCCGATGGTTTTGCCGTGGCCTGCATCGAAGAGGCACTGGAGTTGCGTGATGCGGGTATCCGCGCCCCGATTTTGCTACTCGAGGGGTTCTTTGAAGCTAGCGAATTACCCCTGATTGTCGAGCACGATCTCTGGTGCGTGGTTCACTCGTTGTGGCAGATTGAGGCCATTGAGCAAGCGGGCTTAAGCAAACCGTTGACTGCCTGGCTCAAGCTGGATTCAGGCATGCATCGAGTCGGCTTGCGTCCCGCCGACTATAAAGCCGGTTACCAGCGTTTGTTGAGCAGTGGAAAAGTCGCAAGCATTGTTCTGATGACTCATTTTGCTCGAGCTGACGAACTGGACTGTTCTCGAAGCGACGAACAAGTTGCGGTATTCAAAGCGGCCACCCAAGGTCTCGTGGCGCCGATCAGTTTGCGCAATTCGCCAGCTGTGCTGGGTTGGCCAGCCATCCCTAGCGACTGGGTGCGCCCCGGCATTCTGCTGTATGGCGCGACGCCATTCGACCAGCCGCATAGCCTGGCCGCAGTCCTGCAGCCAGTGATGTCACTGGAATCAAAAGTTATCTGTGTACGCGAGTTATCGGCCGGCGAACCGATCGGTTACGGCGGCGGTTTCGTCACTGATCGTTCCATGCGCATCGGCGTAGTCGCCATGGGTTACGCTGATGGTTATCCACGTCAGGCGCCCACCGGTACACCGGTTTTTATCGATGGGCAACTAAGCCGATTACTGGGCCGTGTGTCCATGGACATGTTGTGCGTTGATTTGACCGATTCGCCACATGCAGGGCTTGGCAGTCAGGTGGAGCTGTGGGGCAAAAACGTACTTGCCAGCGACGTTGCCGCTCACGCTGGGACCATTCCCTACCAGATTTTTTGCAACCTGCGCCGAGTGCCAAGGCTCTATTGCGGCGCTTGAACGCAAGGGTTGGTTAGGCGCTGATCACCTTTCGATTATTCCCCGATAAGCGGCACGTGCTTTTCCGAGCAGGTTTGGGGTCGAAGTGTTGTAAATACTGAACGCTATCGCCATCATAACGTTCATTTCGACCGCACCAGCTCAATAGGAGGACTCCAGTATTGGACGTCGGTGAACGACTGCAATCCATTCGCAAGCTCAAAGGTCTGTCCCAGCGTGAACTCGCCAAGCGAGCGGGCGTGACCAACAGCACCATCTCCATGATCGAGAAGAACAGCGTCAGTCCTTCGATCAGCTCCCTGAGAAAGGTGCTGGGCGGTATACCAATGTCCATGGTTGAGTTTTTTTCAGAAGAGTTGGAGCAGGAAAACCCGACGCAGGTGGTTTACAAAGCCAGCGAGCTGATCGACATTTCGGACGGCGCGGTGACCATGAAGCTGGTCGGTAAGGCCCATCCGAGCCGAGCTATCGCTTTTCTCAGCGAGATCTATCCTCCAGGTGCCGATACTGGGGATGAAATGCTCGTGCATGAAGGTGAAGAAACCGGAATCATGCTTGAAGGTCGTCTGGAGCTAGTAGTTGGTACCGAGACGTTCATTCTTGAGGCGGGTGACAGTTATTACTTCGAAAGCACCAAGCCCCATCGCTTTCGCAACCCGTTCGACGAACCGGCGCGACTAATCAGCGCAGCGACGCCAGCGAATTTTTGAATTAAATTACCCGCTTGAACCAGAGGCGCGCTTCTCGGATAGAAGCACATAGCGTCCAGCGCAATGCCTGATGCTCAGTAATTACCCCTGCGACTATAGGGTTGTTTCGCAGTGGCAGGCTAACCGTTATACTTTCGTCCGCCCGCCAGACCGTGGCCGCGGGCGTGACTAGTCACCATGAGGGTGTAAGCGTGAATTTAATTAACAAAATGCTGGCAGTACCTGCGGTCGTATTGGCCCTTTGGGCCGTTAGCGCTCAGGCGACGACCAATACCAATGACGATATTGCCAAGCGTCTAGAGCCAGTAGGCCAAGTCTGCATACAAGGCAAGGAATGCGCAGGTATGAATGTTGCGGCATCCGCTGCCGGTGGTGGTGGCGCTAAATCACCGGATGACATTATTGCTGGCCATTGCAACGCATGCCACGGCACCGGCCTGCTGGGTTCGCCGAAAATCGGTGACGCCGCCGACTGGGGCAAGCGGGCCAAAGAGCAAGGCGGTCTTGAAGGCCTGCTGGCAAAAGCGATCACCGGTATCAACGCAATGCCGCCAAAAGGCACCTGCGCTGACTGCTCTGATGCAGAGCTCAAAGGCGCCATTTCGAAAATGTCTGGTCTGAAGTAATTCAGCGGGATGACAAGAAGCCGGCCTAGGGTCGGTTTTTTTGTGGGTGAATGAAACCGCAGCCTTGTCCTTTGCAGCAAACACCCGGCAAGCTCTGTCCAACCGTAACCAAGGATGTGCCGGGAGGGTCTAATGCCACAGTCATGCTCCATCCAACACGCCGTCGACCAAGTGCTCGAACAGTTGCCTGCGCATATTCACATGGGGCTGCCGTTGGGCTTGGGCAAACCCAATCTTTTCGTTAACGCTCTGTATGCTCGAGTCAGGCAGTTGCCCGAGCGACGGCTGACGATTTACACCGCGCTTTGCCTTGGGCGGCCTGATTTGGGTGATGGGTTGCAGGAACGCTTTCTTGAGCCCTTCGTGGCGCGGGTGTTTGGTGACTATCCCGAGTTGGATTTTCTCGCTGACCTTCACCGTGACAGGCTGCCGCCGAATATCCGCGTCGAACAATTCTTCATGCTGCCGGGCAGCCTGCTCAATAGTCATTCGGCGCAGCAGGATTACGTCAGTAGCAATTACAGCCATGCGGCCCGCGACATCAATGCCAATGGCTTGAACCTGGTGGCGCAACTGGTTGCTCGCGATCCGGCGCGGTCAGGGCGGTTGAGCTTGAGCTGTAATTCGGATGTGACCCTTGATCTGTTGCCGATGATTGCCAAACGTCGTGCTGCCGGTGAGACCATTTTGTTGCTCGGTCACGTACACGCCGATTTGCCGTACATGCCGGGTGACTCGGAACTCGACGTGGATGATTTCGATCTGCTGATCGAGAACGAAGACCACAGCACCTTGTTTTCCACGCCGAACATGCCGGTGGGTTTTCAGGACCATTTCATCGGCTTGCATACCAGCACCTTAGTGCGCGATGGCGGCACGTTGCAGATCGGCATTGGTTCGATGGGCGATGCGTTGACGGCGGCGTTGCTGGCCCGACAAGCCGATAATGGAGCCTATCGGGCGTTGCTCGACGAGTTGGATGCCACGTCGTGGCAGACCTTGATCCAGCGTGAAGGCGGCTTGCAACCTTTTGCTCAGGGTCTGTACGGGTGCAGCGAAATGTTCGTCAACGGTCTGTTGGTGTTGGTCGATGCAGGCATAGTGCGGCGCAGGGTGTATGCCGATGCCGCCGTGCAAAGACAGGCTATCGCGGGGACGCTGGATGAGTCGTTGCGGTCAGACGGCGTCGTGGTTCACGGTGGTTTTTTCCTCGGGCCGAATAGTTTTTATCAGCGCCTGCGTGAGTTCTCGTTGGAGCAGATGGGGCGCTTCAATATGACCGCCATCAGTTACATCAACGAGCTGTACGGCAACGAGGAACTCAAGCGATTGCAGCGACGCGACGCGCGATTCATTAATAGTGCGTTCAAAGTAACGTTGCTGGGGGCGGCCATTGCCGATCAATTGGAAGACGGGCGCGTGGTCAGCGGGGTTGGCGGCCAATATAACTTTGTCGCGCAGGCACATGCGTTGGAGGGCGCCCGCTCGGTATTGATGCTGCGCAGTTGGCGTGAATCCGGTGGTGATGTCAGCTCCAGCATTGTTTGGACGTATGGGCACGCCACTATTCCCCGGCATCTGCGCGATATCGTCGTCACTGAATATGGCATCGCCGACTTGCGGGGCAAGACAGACGTGAAGGTGATTGAAGCGCTGTTGAACATCAGCGATTCACGCTTTCAGACAAAGCTGATCGAGCAAGCGCAGAAGGTCGGTAAATTGCCCGCAGATTTTCAACTTGATCCACGCTTCACCGAAAATACGCCCGAGCGCTTGCAAGCATTGCAGGCTCGGTATGAGCAGCTCTTCACGGAGTACCCACTGGGGTGTGATTTCAATACAGAAGAAAAGGATTTATTGCGTGCGTTGAACTGGCTGAAGAGCAAGTTCAATCTCACTGAGATTTTACAGTTGGGTAAAGCAACCTTCGAT
Source organism: Pseudomonas sp. 10S5 (assembly GCF_035019745.1). NCBI lineage: Bacteria > Pseudomonadati > Pseudomonadota > Gammaproteobacteria > Pseudomonadales > Pseudomonadaceae > Pseudomonas > Pseudomonas sp. 10S5. Next base: position 119,404 of record NZ_JASJVL010000015.1, on the reverse strand, counting down.
GCGCCTGAGCCAAGCGCTTATCCGGCGCATCTTGAGCGAATGCAGCTCGATAATCCACAGGGCTTGAAGCAAGAGCTCTTTCAGCGGCTGGTGTTGGCCGGGTTGCAGGCCACAGCCCAGCCCTTGAACAAAGGGCCCTAAAGCTCACTCCACAAACGTAACCACACCGCCGGCCAGTGATTTAACCCGGGCCAATGACTCGACGCGGTAACCCTGCGCATCCAGTTCCGCCCGGCCACCTTGGAACGATTTTTCGATCACGATACCGACACCCACTACGCTGGCGCCCGCTTGTTTGATGATTGAAATCAGCGCTTGCGAGGCTTTGCCGTTGGCCAAAAAGTCATCAATGATCAGTACCCGATCACTGCTGGTGAGGTGTCTGGGTGAAATGGCGACGGTGCTTTCGACTTGCTTGGTGAATGAGTACACCGTTGCCGACAGCAGGTTTTCCGTCAGGGTCAGGGACTGATGCTTGCGGGCGAAAATCACCGGCACGCCCAATTTCAGGCCTGTCATGATTGCGGGAGCGATGCCCGACGCCTCGATGGTGACGATTTTGGTGATGCCCGAGTCAGCAAATAGCGTGGCGAATTCATTGCCTATCAGCTGCATCAACGCCGGGTCGATCTGGTGGTTAAGGAACGCATCGACTTTCAACACTTGGTCTGAAAGGACAATGCCCTCTTCACGAATTTTCTGATGCAGTGCTTCCACGATGATTCCTCAAGCGGCGCAAATGTGCGCAATAAATGAACAAAAATTAGCGTTTGAGCATGGCGCGAATGTCGGCCAGTGCGGTGTTGCCGCGAACGGCTTTTACTTCGACGGGCGTGTCATCGTTGCCTTCCCAGGCGAGGTCGTCTGGCGGTAACTCATCCAGAAAACGGCTGGGCGCGCAGTCGATGATTTCGCCGTACTGCTTGCGCTTGGCTGCAAAGGTAAACGCCAGCGTTTCACGCGCCCGGGTAATTCCGACATACGCCAAACGCCGCTCTTCCTCGACGGTATCGGCTTCGATACTTGAGCGGTGCGGCAGAATTTCTTCTTCCATGCCCATGATGAATACGTAAGGAAACTCCAGACCCTTGGACGCGTGCAACGTCATCATTTGCACGCCCTCGGCGTTGTCCTCTTCTTCCTGCTGACGTTCGAGCATGTCGCGCAAGACCAGCTTGCCAATGGCTTCCTCGATGGTCATCCCGCCTTCTTCGTCTTTTTCCAGCGTGTTCTTCAGCGCTTCGATCAAGAACCAAACGTTCCCCATTCGGTAATCGGCGGCCTTTTCGCTGGAGCTGTTCTGCCGCAGCCAATTTTCGTAGTCGATGTCCATGACCATGCTGCGTAATGCAGCGATGGGATCGTTTTGTGCGCACTGCTGACGCACGCTGTCCATCCAGCGCTTGAAGCGTTGCAGGCGGTCGGTATAGCGGCTATCCAAATGCACGCCCAGACCAATCTCATCGGTGGCGGCGTACATCGACACTTTGCGTTCAGTGGCGTAATTGCCGAGCTTTTCCAGGGTAGTTGACCCGATTTCCCTGCGCGGCACATTGATCACGCGCAAGAAGGCGTTGTCGTCATCGGGGTTCACCAGCAATCGAAAATAAGCCATCAGGTCTTTCACTTCCTGACGCCCGAAGAAACTGTTGCCGCCCGAAAGACGATAAGGAATCTGGTGATGCTGCAACTTCAGTTCGATCAGCTTGGCTTGATAGTTACCGCGGTAAAGAATGGCGAAATCGCTGTAAGGACGGTCGGTGCGCAGGTGCAGGGTGAGCAGTTCAACGGCGACGCGTTCGGCTTCGGCGTCTTCGTTGCGGCAGCGGATCACCCGAATCTCGTCGCCATGGCCCATGTCGCTCCACAGCTGCTTTTCAAATGCATGAGGGTTGTTCGAGATCAGCACGTTGGCACACCGTAGGATGCGGCTGGTAGAGCGGTAGTTCTGCTCGAGCATGACCACTTTTAGCGACGGATAATCGTCCTTCAGCAACATCAGGTTTTCTGGCCGGGCGCCACGCCAGGCGTAGATGGACTGGTCATCGTCGCCTACCACAGTGAACTGATGCCGGGTGCCGATCAGCAGTTTTACAAGCAGGTATTGACTGGCGTTGGTGTCCTGGTATTCGTCCACCAGCAGGTAGCGGACCTTGTTCTGCCACTTTTCGAGAATGTCGGCGTGTTCCTGAAACAACTTCACCGGTACCAGAATCAGATCGTCAAAATCCACCGCGTTGTAAGCTTTGAGCGTGCGCTGATAGTGGGTGTAAACGATGGCTGCGGTTTGTTCCTTTGGGTTTCTCGCGTTTTCCAGGGCCTGGGCGGGCATGATCAAGTCGTTTTTCCACGAGCCAATCATATTCTTGATTTCGTCGACGCCATCGTCGCCCGAATATTCCTTTTGCATGATGTCGGTCATCAGCGATTTGACGTCGGTCTCGTCGAAAATCGAGAAGCCGGGTTTATAGCCCAACCGTGCATGTTCCTTGCGGATGATGTTCAAGCCCAAATTGTGGAACGTCGACACCGTCAAGCCGCGACCTTCACCGCCTTTTAGCAGCGTGCCGACCCGCTCTTTCATCTCGCGGGCCGCTTTGTTAGTAAAGGTCATGGCGACGATGTACTGCGCCCGAATGCCGCAATTCTGGATCAAATGGGCGATCTTGCGAGTTATCACACTAGTCTTGCCGGAGCCAGCACCGGCGAGCACCAAAAGAGGGCCGCCGACATAGTTCACGGCTTCTTGTTGCCGGGGATTGAGTCGGGACATGATAGAAAATATTGCTCAAGAAATGGCCGGTCATTTTAGCAGGATCAAGCCTTCGTGCCGTCATCGTCCGACACTGTGACGCAGCACTCGATCTAAATTTGCCCGTTTTGATACTTTCGCGCAGGATGCGCTTTGAATTGAGCTCATCTTCGGACTTTTGAGCCGTATCACCCACGAATTTTGGTGAGTCTAGGGAGCTAGTTTGTCGACGCCTGTCCAACCTTTGCATTTGCTGCTGTTGGCCCAAGAGGCACAATGGCCGAAAATATTGCGCGAATGTCTGGTTCCTTTGGGAAGCACGGTGACGCTGGTCTGCGCGCCGAACTGGGAAGACGTCAGCGGTCTATTCGATGACGAACTCAATGCAGTGCTGCTAACTCCACCTCAATTACAACCTGCACCGGGTCGTTGTAAGTTGCCAGTGGTGATGTTGTTCGAGCACGAGCCGACAGAGCCGCCAATCGATGTCAGTGATTGGTTGGTTCTTGAGGCGCTGAATGCGGACACGGTTCGACGGTGTCTGCGGCATGTACGCGAACGCAGTGTGCTGGAAAATACGTTACAGCGTCTGGCCGAGCAGGACCCGCTAACAGGCATCGCCAATCGACAGGGTTTTCAAACCTTATTGACTGCCCGTCTCGCCGAAAATGACGGACGTGGCTTGGCACTCGGGCACCTCGACTTAGACAACTTTCGCCACGCCAATGACGCCCTGGGCCATCAGGCGGGCGACCGATTGATCCTGCAAGTGGTCTCGCGACTTAAAAGTCAGCTGGAAGCCGGCGATCAACTGGCACGACTGGGCAGCGATGAATTCGCTTTGTTGATCGACACCCGCCGTGCGCCGCAACGCGCTGGATGGATGGCCGAACGCATCACTGACGCTATGTCTGAAGCTTATTGGGTTGACGGCGAAAGCCTATTGATCGGTTGCAGCCTAGGGATTGCGCACGCTCGCGCTCAAGCGGGTGCTGATCCGTTGATGTGGCACGCGCACATCGCGATGCAGCAGGCGAAAAGTACTCAGGGTTGTACCTTTCATATCTTCAATGAACGGATCAATCGCAATGCGCGCAGCCTGGCGGATCTGGAAACAGAGCTGCGCCGTGCCTTACGCCGTGATGAGTTGGAGTTGCACTACCAGCCACGTTTATCCCTGGAAGAAGGTCGCATCGTGGGCCTTGAAGCGTTGGTGCGGTGGCGTCACGCCGAGCGCGGATTGCTCGCACCCAGCGAGTTCGTGCCGTTGGCGGAGCAAAGCGGGCTAATCGTACCTCTCGGATATTGGGTCATTTCCCGCGCGCTGCGCGACATGCAAGACCTTCGTGAGCGCGGGTTGCCGCCGCTGCACATGGCAGTCAATTTGTCGTTCCGCCAATTCCAGGATAGCCAGCTGCTATCGACGTTGAGCCGCTTGATTGCCGAACGTGGCGTCGATGCGCGCTGGTTAGAGTTTGAGCTGACCGAAACGGCGGTCATGCGCCGCAGTGATCTGGTCAAGCAGACCATGGATGCGCTGGGCCGCTTGGGGGTGCGCTTCTCGCTGGACGATTTCGGCACCGGCTTCTCGTCATTCGTGCACCTCAATAGCTTGCCGATTGCGTTGCTCAAGGTCGACAAAAGCTTCGTGGGCGGCATGGAGCTGCGCGAAGAGAACCGAAAACTGGTTCACGCCATGATCAACCTCGCGCACAACCTCAACCTTGAAGTGGTGGCCGAAGGAGTTGAAACCGCCGAGCAATTGGAGTTGCTGCGCGGCTTTGGTTGCGATCAGGTTCAGGGATACCTCATCAGCAAACCGTTGCCGCTGGACTCGCTGGTGGAGTATTTAACGTTTGGTCAACGCGAAGACGTCGGACACGCCAAGCATCTATCTAACAACTAGTGTCCGTTGGCTTCACATTCGGGTTTATGCCAAAACCGTCTTGCCCACCGGCGCTTGCCGCAGCAGGCGTGAGGTTTTCCGTTCGAACGCCACGATCAGCGCCAGTGCTGCGCACGCCAACCCCAGCGCCAACCCCCACCAGACCCCGATGGCGCCGCCGTTGGCGTAAAAGCCAAAGGTCCACGCCGCCGGCGCACCGACCAACCAATAACTGGCGAGGCCGATCAGAAAGGTGGTTTTGGCGTCTTTGAAGCCACGAATTGCGCCCATGGCTAATGTTTGGGCACCGTCGAACAATTCGAACCACGCGGCGATAGCCAATAACCTCACGGCGAGTTCGATTACGTCATGGTTAGCTGGAGCGTCGGAATCCAGAAAAAGGCCCACCACAAAGCGCGGTGCCAGCCAGAACAGCAGCCCGAAGCCAAGCATCATCAGCGAGCCGAACGCAATGCCCACACGCCCCGCTAACCGCGCTTGCTGAAGATTTCCCGCGCCATAATGGGAACCGATTCGCATGGTCATCGCGTAAGAAATTCCGACCGGGATCATGAAGGCCATCGACACTGATTGCAGGGCGATCTGGTGCGCGGCCATTTGTGAGCGGCCCATGGCGCCCATGCAAAATGCAGCAAAAGTGAACAGACCGATCTCAACGGCATACGTACCGCCGATGGGTAAGCCAAGACGCCACAGCTCTTTCAAATAGTGAAGAGACGGGCGCATCAAGCCTTGGCGAAGGGGGTAGCGGGCGTAGGCCGGGTGCCGGCGAATATGCAGCGCCAACAGTAACGCCATGCCATTCGCAACCAGCGCCGTCACTAAACCAATACCCATCAGCCCCAAATGCGGCAAACCAAACAGCCCGTGGATCAGAGCATAGTTAAGGCCAAAATTGACCACCACCCCACCGATGCTAATGACCATGACTGAACCCGCACTGCCCAGCGCACTGGTGAACCCACGCAAGACCATAAAGCTCAACAGACCGGGTAGCGCGAACGGTAGGGTGACCATAAATTCACCGGCCGTGTGCACGTTCGCCTCGTTCTGGCCGAGCCTGAGCAGGATCGGCTGGAGGTTCCACAGCAGCGTTGCCGCGATCAATGCCATGCCCCATGCCAGCCATAATCCGTTCTGAGTCAGGCGGGTGACGCCCTCAATATCGCCAGCCCCGTGACGTATTGCGACCAACGTGCCGACGGCGGCAATTACGCCGACACAGAAGAATGCGATCAGGTTATAGCTGGCTACCCCCAGTCCACCGCCCGCCAGCGCGTCTGGCCCCAGATGGCCCATCATTACGGTGTCGGTAAAGACCATCAGCATGTGCGCCATCTGCGACGCGATCAGCGGCCCGGCCAGCCGCAGGATGATCCTGAGCTCGTTTATCCAGGGGGCTTTGTTGGCGACGGGTTGCATGGGGGCTCAGTTTTCGGGGGATCTTTGAGCGACTGATTCTCGACAGTTATGCACGCTGGCACAAAGGGATAAATCCGATGCGTTGCATGAGTAAAACTCATCTGAATCGAGTTCAGGTAGAGTGGTCGGACATCGCAACAGGAAGCGCTGTATGCCGCGTATTTTGCCCCCGCTTTATGCACTTCGTGCCTTTGAGGTCGCTGCCCGACACAGTTCGTTTACGAGGGCGGCTGAAGAATTGTCGATCACCCAAAGCGCGGTGAGCCGTCATATCCGCACTCTTGAAGAGCATTTTGCCTGCCGCTTGTTTCAGCGCAATGGCCGTAACGTGCAATTGACCGAAGCGGCGCGCCTATTATTACCGGGTGTACGTGAAGGTTTTTCCGCATTGGAGCGGGCGTGCAGCACTTTGCGTGCAGAGGATGGCGTGCTACGCATGAAAGCACCCTCCACCTTGACAATGCGCTGGTTGCTGGCGCGCTTGAGCCGTTTTCGTCACCTGCAGGTCGGCAATGAAGTGCAGCTGACCAGTGCCTGGATGGACATCGAGAGTGTCGACTTCACTCAAGAGCCATTCGACTGCGCGGTGTTACTCAGCCGCGGAAACTTTCCACCGGACTGGGAAGCCACCTATCTTTTTCCCGAATTGCTGATTCCCGTTGGCGCCCCGACATTGCTTGAGGATCAACCGTGGGATGTCGACCGTTTAGCCGCCGCAGAGCTGCTGCACCCAACGCCGGACCGTCGGGATTGGCGAAGCTGGCTTGAGCGAATGGACTTGTTGGATAAGGTTTCACTTAAGGGTGGCCAACTCTTCGACACCCTTGAGTTGGGCATGATTGCCGCCGCTCGTGGTTATGGTGTGTCCATGGGCGATTTGCTGATGGTTGCCGAGGACGTCGCGCAGGGTCGTCTCAGTTTGCCGTGGCGCACCGCAGTGGTCAGCGGTGAAAACTATTATCTGGTGTGGCCAAAGACGCGGCCGGGCGCCGAGCGCTTGCGTCGGCTCAGCGACTTTCTTCAGGGTGAAGTGCGGGCAATGGATCTGCCTACGGTAGAAATATTGAATTAAACCGCTGTCATTGCCCTAGGGGGCTGTGCCACTGCGGCTTTGTGGCCTAGCGCTGTATTCAAGTATTCTTTGCAGCGGCCGAATCCCTGTATTCAGGGCAATTCGTTAAAAAAAGATCAAGTGCCCTTCATCGAAATTTTGCTGGGTAGCCGTTTGGAATTAAAACGCTGCCGTTGCCAGCCAAGAGCTTCCATGTCCGAACCTCGTGCCCGTATCGCCACGCAGTTGGGCGTCGCCTTGGCGGTAATTTTGGCTGTGGTCATTACCGGTAGTACGGTATTTGCTCTGCGCTCACTGCACAAAGCTAACTTGGTAATTCGTGAAGAGCACATGGCCAGCGAAGCTCGCTTGCTTGCTGATCAGCTGAATACATTTCATAGCAGCCTGCGCGAAAGCACGCTTCGATTGAGCGGGCTTTTTGAGAAACGTTTCGCCGGTGGATTAAGCCTGCACCCAGAAAACTCAGTGGCCGTTGCCGGCATACAAACGCCGGGTTTGGTGTCGGGTGATAGGGTACTGAACAATGACTTCACCGAAGTTGATAACTTCAAGCAAATGACCGCCGGTGTAGCGACCATTTTTGTGCGCAGCGGCGACGATTTTATTCGCATTAGCACGTCGCTGAGCAAGCAGGACGGCACGCGAGCTATTGGCACATTGCTTGACCACAAAAGCTCCGCGTATGAGCGTTTGATGGCGGGCCAGGGTTACGTGGGTCGAGCTTTATTGTTCGACCGCTATTACGTGACGCAGTACACCCCGGTGCGCGACAGCAGCGGCAAGATCATCGCCGCCCTGTTCGTCGGTTTTGACTACACCGACGCGCAAAACACTCAATTTGAAAACCTGAAAAATTTCCGCATTGGAAACACCGGTTCGCTGGCGCTGCTTGATGAGCAAAGTCACTGGCTGGTTGCTCCAGCTGGAGTCAAAGATTTGAATCAGGCGATGGAGAGTTTGGCCGACATTATCAACCATCCTGGTTTGGGCCAGTTTTGGGTGAACAATGATCAGGAGTTTTATACCGTTGCTGCGCCGTTTGCCGGGGGGCCGTGGACGGTGTTTGCAAGCATGCCAGAAGCGGAAATCAACGCCGTGACGTGGAACGTTGGTACGCAGTTGGCCATTGGCAGTCTGCTGGCCATGTTGATCGCAGTCTGTGCGGCCATTTGGTTGTTGCGCCGTAAACTGCAGCCGCTGTCGGACCTCGTTCGCCAGGCTGAGGCCTTGGGTGCAGGTGACCTGAGCGCTCGACTAAACGTATCCAGCCACGACGAAATTGGTCAATTGGCTAGCAGCTTCAACCAAATGGGTGAAGCGTTATCAAACATGGTCTCGCACATTCGCATTGCTGCTCAGGAGGTCAGTGGCCGCGCTCAAGCGCTGTCTGGTTTGTCGGGTGGCGCCTACGAAGGGATGGAGCAGCAGTCCGGCGAAATCACCAGCATGGCAGGTGCGGTTGAAGAGTTTAGCGCCACTTCGTTGAACATCGCCGACAACATGGGTAACACCGAGCGCCTGGCGCAGGAAAACGCCCAACAGACGCGCATTGGCCGAACCTCCATGGACGAGGCTTCGACGGCGCTGCAGCAGATTGCAACGTCGCTGGAAGGCACCGCCACCGTGATCAATACCCTAGGCCAGCGCTCGCAGGAGATTGGTGGCATTGTTGGTGTAATTACCTCGATTGCCGAGCAGACCAATTTGCTGGCGCTCAACGCTGCGATTGAGGCTGCCCGCGCGGGTGAGCAGGGCCGTGGTTTTGCGGTGGTCGCTGATGAGGTACGCAACTTGGCGTCGCGCACCCGTAAAGCCACCGATGAAATCACGGGCATGATCGCCAGCATCCAACTCGAAACCGGCAACGCCATTAGCACCATGCAGCAGGGTAATGCACTGATGCAGGAAGGCCTGTCACGTAACGCCAACGTTGCCGCCGCACTGGCGCGGATTGATGAGCAAAGTCGTTCTGCCGGTGAGCAATTTGCCGCCATCACCACTGCCACTCAAGAACAAAGCAGCACGGCGACCCTGCTCAGTAGCAACTTGCAAAGCATCGCTCTTGCCAACAGTGAGCAACGCCAAGTGGTATCGAACCTTGCAGTTACAGCCAAGGAGCTGGATCAGCTAGCGGCGGAGTTGCGTAAGGAAGTGAATCGGTTTCGGTGAGTTGAAATCATGCATTTTTAGCACCCGGTTTAGATGATGGCTCTTTGATTTTCCCTTCTGTCGTAGAATGCCGCGAATCGTCGAGGAGTTATGGTAATGCAGCGTTTTCGTGGATGGGCTTATGGACTGACCTGTTTCGCGTTCCTGGCTCAGGCTCAAACGCCTTTTCCAGACGATCCGCTTGCGGAACCCGTAAACCCCGAGGTTGCGTCTGCGAGCGCGAGTGAAGCCCGTGGCATGTTGCGAGCCCGTGACCAAGCGATGCTGGCCAGTGAGCTTTCCGGGCGAATCGTCGACTTGCCGTTCAGTGACGGTGAGTCCTTCAATAAAGGCGACACGCTGGCGCGCTTCGATTGCTCGGCCTATCAGGCGCAGCTGAATGCCGCGCAGGCGGCGATCCGCGGTGCCGGCGAAGAGCTGGCTCATAACAAGCAACTGGCCGCACTCAACTCTGTGGGGCATTTCGAAGTCTCTCGTGCCGAAGCCAAGCTGGCGGAAACCCAGGCCCAGGCCCAGGTGTATCAAGTTCAGGTCAAGCGTTGCAGCGTGGTCGCGCCCTATGACGGCCAAGTGGTCCAGCGCAAGGTCCAGCGTTACGAAAGCGTATCCGCCGGCTCGCCGATGCTGGAGATCGTCGATAATCGTACCCTGGAAATTCAGTTGCTGGTGCCTTCGCGTTGGATGGGCAAGCTTAAGCCAGGGCAAACGTTTGAATTTGTTCCCGATGAAACCGGCAAGCGGTTGACCGCTACCATCAAGCGCCTCGGCGCGCGCATCGACGAAGGCAGCCAGACCTTGCTGCTGGTGGCGACGTTGCCCAATGTCACGGGTTTGCTTGCGGGGATGAGTGGCACTGCGCATTTTGCGGAGCTCAAGTGAACGTCCCGGTAGCCGGCATGGTCGAGCGGGTTTTTGCCCAATTTCTTGATCTGGAGCGACAGACTCGGGCGGCCCGTACCGTTGAGCAGTTAGAGTACAGCCTAGTAAATGACGGGCAGGCATTGTTCGGCTTTCGTCATGCCGCTTTGTTAATTGCCGGCAGGGTCCGCGCCGTGACCAGTGTCAGCAGCGTCGAGCCCAACTCTCCATTTGTCGCGTTCGTCGAACAGGCAGTGGCGCTGTTGTTCAAGCGCGAGCTCCTGAATATGGCACGGGTCGTCCCTGCCGACGTCCTGAGTGGCTCATTGCAGGCCGATTGGCAGGCTCTGTCGGCGGCCCATCTGTTTTGGTTGCCTCTGCTTGATCATAAGGGCCAAGTCTTTGGCGGCTTATGGTTGGCGCGGGATACGCTTTGGAGTCCTTCCGAACAGGTATTGCTGTCGCAACTGGGTGACACATACAGCCACGCGTGGCTCGCCTTGCAGCCGCGTCAACATTGGCGGTTGCGTTGGACCGGCCAGCGTCAAGCGGCACTGGTCGGCATAGCGTTGCTGGCACTGTTGATTCCGGTGCGTCAGTCCGTGCTAGCCCCGGCCGAAGTGGTGCCATTGGGTGGGCAGGTGGTGGCCGCGCCGTTGGATGGTGTTATCGCCGAGTTTCTGGTGAAGCCAAATCAGAGCGTCAAGGCGGGGGACCTGCTGCTGCGTTTTGAAAGCACCACGCTCAAGGCCCAGGCCGATGTGGCTGGTCGCGCTTTGGGCGTGGCCGAAGCCGAACTCAAGGCCAACTCCCAGCGTGCTTTTACCGATGCTGAGTCCAACTCCAAGCTGGACTTGTTGGCGGCGCGAGTTGAACAGAAACGGGCCGAGCGCGATTACGCCCGCGAGCTGCTCAAGCGTAGCGAAGTGCGCGCCGAGCGCGACGGCATTGCGGTGTTTGCCGACGCTGAGCGCTGGACTGGCAAACCGGTGCAGACGGGTGAGCGCTTACTGGAAATCGCTGACCCGACCCAGGCCGAGTTACGAATTGAGCTGGCGGTAGGCGACGGCATCGCTCTGGAGTCGGGCGCCGAAGTAGCGCTGTTTCTCGACAGCGATCCACTGCAGCGACACTTGGCCACGCTCGAACGCGAGGCCTACGAGGCGCAACCGACGCCGGGTGGACAATTGGCATATCGCCTGGACGCTAGCTTTAACGACACACCGCCGCGTATCGGTCTGCGCGGCACTGCCAAATTGTTCGGTGACCGTGCACCGCTGGCGCTGTATTTGCTCCGTCGACCACTGGCCGGATTGCGCCAAAGCGTGGGTCTGTAGATGAGCTTGCCCAGCCTGCGGGCCGATTTACAGCTGTCCCAGGCATCGGCCTCGCTGGACGGTTCCCCACGCTGGACCTTGGCCGATCCGGTGCGCGGGCGCTATTTCAAGCTGAGCATCGCGGCCATTCGCCTGCTGCGTCATTGGTCGCTGGGGGATGCCGAGCAGGTGCTGCAAGCGGCCAACCGTGAACCGGGTTTGCCGTTGGGTGCTACCGAACTGGATGAACTGCTGGTATTCCTGCGCGCCCATGATCTGATTGGAGCCCTCGATCCGCAGCAACGCGCCAGCTATGCCTATAAAGCTGCGGCCCAGCGGCGGGGGATGTGGCAGATGTTGTTGCATCAGTATTTGTTTTTTCGCATTCCATTGTGGCGCCCGGATGCGTTCCTCAATTGGGCATGGCCTTGGCTTGAGCGATTCGGCCCCAGACTGCTGCGTTATGGCTCGCCGGCGACGTTGGGCCTAGGGGTGTTTCTGGTCTCGCGAGATTGGCAGCGCTTTATCTCGACCTTCCCGCACCTGTTCAGCCTCGGCGGCGCCCTGTCTTTTGGCACAGCACTGTTTTTCGCCAAACTGTTCCATGAGTTCGGCCATGCGTTCATGGCCAAGCGAGCGGGTTGCCGGGTGCAGAGCATGGGCGTGGCCTTTATGGTCATGCTGCCGATGTTTTATACTGATGTCAGCGATGCCTGGCGGGTCAATGACCGGCGCGCGCGGCTGTTGATCGGTGCTGGTGGGGTAATGGCAGAAATGCTGCTGGCCTGTATCGCCTTGCTCGCTTGGTCGCTATTGCCCGATGGGCCGGCGCGCACGGCAGCGTTCATGCTCGCCAGCGCCACTTGGTTGACGACGTTGGCAGTCAACCTCAATCCGTTCATGCGTTTTGATGGTTATTTTTTGCTCAGCGATTTGTGGGAAGTAGACAACCTGCAAGGGCGTGCCTTCGCCCTGTGCCGTTGGCGCCTGGGCGAAGTCTTGTTCGGTTATGGCCAGCAGGCGCCTGAGCCATGGTCACCAACCATGCAACGGCGCTTGCTGTGGTGGGGTTATCTGTCTTGGTTATGGCGGGCGGCGTTGTTTTTCGGCATTGCGCTGGCGGTGTATCACCTGTTCTTCAAGCTGTTGGGGATTTTCCTGATGCAGGTGGAACTGGTGTGGTTCATCTTTCTGCCCATTTTCAAGGAAGGACGAGAGTGGTGGTCCCGTCGCGAACAGGCTCAATTCTTGCGAGCAGTACTCAGCGCATTGGTGCTGCTAGGGTTGGTGTTGTTGCTGATTGTCCCGTGGCGTAGTGCCGTGGAACTGCCGGTGATGCTAGAAGCAGGGCGGGTTACGGCCTTGCATGCGCCGGTGGCGGCGCGCGTCAAACAAGTGAATGTACAGGACGGTCAGACGGTGGCCCAAGGGATGGTGCTGATCGAGCTGGAATCACCTGACGTGGAATCCCGTCAGACGATCGTGCGTCAGGAAATCGATATCCTGCAATTGCAGATGCGCCGCCAAGCGTCCCACAGCGAGACCGCAGCAGATGTCGGCATCCTTGAACAGCGTCTTGCCGAGTCCGTGGCGGAATATCGCGGGTTGACCGCTCGACGTGAACGGCTGTTGTTGCGTGCACCGCAGGCCGGTCAAGTCCGCGATCTGATGCCGCAACTGACGGTGGGTCGCTGGGTTTCAACCAAGGAACCGCTGGCCCGGGTAGTCGAGAGTGGCGCACGACTGCGCGGCTATTTGGCCGAAGACGACCTGTGGCGTGTTGCCCCCGGTGCCACCGGACGGTTTATCGCCGATGACCCAATGCGCCCTGCGTTGGCGGTAGAGCTGGTGGACGTGGACGCCAATGGCGTGGCGTTTATTGATCAAGAAGCGCTGACCTCCGATCACCACGGGCCGATTGCCGTGCGCCGGGACGAGAACCATCGCCCGGAACCGGTGCAGGCGCAATACGGTGTGCATCTTAAGCTGATCGAAGCGTCGATTGACCCAAGCCAGCCGTTGCGGGGCGTGGTGGTGTTGCAGGGTCTGCGCGAAAGTTTATTGGGTACAGTCTGGCGTCGAATGGCGGCCTTGGGTGTGCGTGAAAGTGGTTTTTGACGATAAGTATGTCGAGCGAGAATGTCCATGTTGAAGAGTCCGGCGTCATCCGATGGTTTGGTCGTGCGACCGTCTCGGGCCACTGACGCGCCGTTTCTGCAGATACTGTACACCTCGGCTCGACCCGAGCTGCAATGGATCGACGCCGAGCCGGAGAAGGTGGAGCAGATCGTCGCCCAGCAGTTCCAGGTGCAGGAACAGGGGGTCGGCGAGAACTTTCCTAATGCGATGCACTACGTGGTGGAGAAGCTTGATACGCCCATCGGGGCGCTAAGCGCCGACTTCGGCCCGAATGAAATCCGCGTGTTGTACTTGGCGTTCATTCCGGCCGCGCGCGGTAAGGGTTTTGGGCGCACGGTACTGCAAGGGGTGCAAAAGGCCGCCGAGCAAGTCCGATGCCCGGTCGCGACGGTGGTGTGGGCCAGCAATCCCCAAGCGCGCCAGCATTACCTGGCACTGGGGTTTCGAGTCGAGGAGTCCAGCCCGGGCGCTGAGCGATTGGTGTGGTACCCCGGCAGCCCCGTCGTCAGTTGAATACGATATTGAAATAGCCCAGCGAGGCGTCCCGTCCCATGGCGGGTTCCCGGGACACAAAGATCTCTTCCATCCGGCCCAACGGCGCCAAGTCAAGCGCGCACAGGCCACTGGCAAAAGTCGTCGGTTCCACGCTGTGCAGCATCACGGTGAACGGGATGCGCGGGCTCTCCGGTAAACGTGATTGTGGTTTAAGGGTCACGGCTTCGATCATTACTATCAGGCTGTTGCCATTCGGCAGGTGCAGGGTGCTCGGTGTGGTCAGCAGGTTAGTGAAGTGCTCGCTGGTAATCTCGTGCAGCATGAGTCGTCTCCGCTCTGTGCATAAAGGCCGGGGCGACAGGCCCCGGCTTAGGGAGCTCAGTTGCGTGTAGGGAAAAGCCCCTCCAGCGCAATGCTGAAATTCACTGCCAGAAAGGGATTCATGGTTGCCATGGGGAGACCTTTGCCAGCAGGGTCAGTGATACCCGTGATGCCCGTAGTTACCCCTGACAGAGTGACCGGTGCATTGCCTTGTTGGTCGGAGTAAATAGCTGCACTGGTCGGGCCACCGCTGATGGACGCGCCCAGATAGGAGTTGGTGGCCGTGGGTACGGTCGCGGGATTGCTGGGGGCATTGGCCAACTTGACCGCAGTAACAGCGTGCAGCGCAGTGGTGCCGTGGCTATGCGTAGGCAGGTTGTCGAGAGTCGCCACAACGCTTTCTGTGCCACTGTGGTCGCCGACGGTGCGTGGGGTCAGGTTCGGGCCGGCGCCTTGGCCGATTGGCAACCGGCTGCGCAGGTCGGGCAGGCTAAAATTGACGGAGCCATTCCCTCCATAGGTCGTGCCGAGCAGTGTAAACAGTGCTTGGAATTGCTGGACCTGCAAGAGGCTTCCATCGCAGAGGGCCCAGCCACGGGGCGCAAAGTTGAAGCCAAACATCTGGATATTGCCGATAAATACGTCCATATATTTCTCTTTTTAGTAGGTCAATAGGCGGTGTCATGACCCCGAAGCAAGGGCTGAATTGCTTCAGACATCAGTCCGAAGTCTTCACCGGCCAACAGAGTAGCCGTCCTCGACTTAATTTTGAGAAAAATGATGTCAAAATAATACTAGTTCGTTACATCTGGTTACTGTTAGGCTTTATTCTACAAAAGGACTATTACCATCAATAGGTGAAGGGATGCACAGCTTCCACTTTATCTCGGGTTTACCGCGCTCAGGTTCAACCTTACTGTCCGCCATTCTTCTGCAAAACCCTCGTTTTCATGCCGGGATGACAAGTCCCGTAGGCTCGCTGTTTACCAGCGTGCTGGACCAGTGCAGCGCCGGCAGTGAGTTCGGTTCGGTCATCAATATCGACATGCGCCGTCGCTTGCTCACGGGATTGTTTGATTCCTATTACGCCGACAAGGCTAATCAACCGGTCATCTTCGATACCAATCGCCAGTGGTGCTCCCGGCTGCCGGCGTTGATGGACCTGTTTCCCCAATCCAAAGTCATCGCCTGTGTGCGCAACGTCGCCTGGGTCATGGACAGCCTTGAGTGTTTGTATCGGGCCAATCCGTTCGAGAACACCAAGCTGTTCAACGACGAAATCGAGCGCAATACCGTGTACAGCCGTTGCGAAACCCTGGCCCAGCGCAACCGGTTGGTCGGGTTTGCCTGGACAGCGCTCAAAGAAGCCTATTACGGCGAGCACGCCGATTCGCTGTTGGTGGTCGATTACGACTTGCTGTCCCAGGCCCCGGAGCGGGTCCTGCGGCTGGTCTACGACTTCGTTGGCGAACCATGGTTTGAGCACGATTTTGACAACTTGGTGTACGACGCGCCGGAGTTCGACCAAGCGTTGGGTGTGGCAGGTCTGCACAAGGTCAAGCCAAAGGTGGCGGCGCAATCGCGACGTACGATTTTGCCGCCTGACCTGTTCGAAAAGTATTCAGAATTGTCTTTCTGGCACGATGGGTCCTCCAGCGCGGCCAACGTCATTCGTATGAAAACCAACTCCGCAATCAGTTGATTGCGTTTTTTTTCTATAAGCCATTCAGCGGGCAAAACGCTTGAGTGCAGGGTGAGCAGCATGTGGTGGAGCAAACAAAAATCGCGGACAGTACCGCGGGCATCCGAGGGCGCAAAAACCTTGGTTTCACCAATGATCATGTCGCTGGAGCCGCGCATGCTGTTCGACGGCGCCGTGGCGGCTACCGTTGTTGATGCCGCTCACCCAGCGACTGTTGCAGCGAAAGCGCCGGCCACCGACGCCACCACTCACCCGCAATCCGATGCCACGCTGACCCCGACACCAGTTGCCGTGCCCGGCCAGGCGGTGGTGTTTGTCGACTCACGAGTCAAGGATTTCGACAGCCTGCTCAAGGGCGTCGCGCCCGGCACCCAAGTGGTCGAATTGCAGGCCGACAAGGACGGTTTGCAGCAGATCGCCGATTATCTGGACACCCACCAAAACATCAGCACCGTGGAAATTATCGCTCACGGTAATTCGGGCGATCTGTGGCTGGGTGGCACGTACCTGTCGGCCGACAACGTCGCCGCGCGCAGCGACGTGTTGGCGCAAATCGGCAAGGACATAAATGTCGGCGGCGACATTCTAATCTACGCCTGCAACACCGCCGAAGGCGCAACCGGCGTCAGCTTTGTCGATTCCCTGGCTCAGTACACCGGGCGTGACATCGCCGCGTCGACTAACCGAACTGGCCTGGGTGGCGACTGGACCCTGGAAATGACCACAGGCAGCATCGAAAGCCAGAACGTACTGTCGACGCAGTCGATGGCGGATTATCAGTACGGCCTAGCGACCTTCACGGTTACCAGTAACTCCGACACGGGTGCTGGCACCCTGCGTCAGGCTCTGCTCAGTTCGGTGGCGGGCGATATCGTGTTGTTCCAAAACAGCATGACGATCGCCCTGAACTCGACGTTGGAGATCACCAAGAACCTGACCATTGATGGCGACGTGAACAGCGACGGTATTGCCGATGTCACCATCAGCGGTCAGAACAAGCTCCGGGTGCTCAAGGTCGATGCCGGGGTCACTGCGACGCTGGATGGCTTGATCATCACCAAAGGAATGCTAGCGGGCACGGGTGGTAACGTTGACCTAAGCGCTCCTTCGCAGTTGGGCGGCGGCATTTACAACATGGGCATCCTGACGCTGGATAACGTCACCGTGACTGGCAACGCTGCTACGGGCGGCGGCGGCGGCGGTGCGGGTCCTCAAAGTGTGAGTTCCAACGGTGGCGCAGCCGGTAAGGGCGTAGGCGGCATCTGGAACGAAGGCGTGTTGCTAATCACGTCGGCCAACTACGCGGCGATGAGCGCAAACGCCGGAGGCAATGGTGCCGGTGGGCCGGCATTAACCGGTGCTACCGGCGCCTCCGTGGCTACGGTGGACAATAATATCTACACCGACACCGCTGGAGGCGCCACTCAAAACCTCACCTATGCCGCGACTCCAAGCGCGACCATTGCGATGGCATCATCCACTTTCCGGATCAGCACCAACTCGACGGTGACCATCACCTTCAACGAAGCGGTGACCGGTTTCACCAACGCGGACTTGACCGTGGGCAACGGCACGCTGAGCACCGTGAGCAGCGTCGACGGTGGCACTACCTGGACCGCAACCTTTACTCCCAATGCAGGCGTCACCAGTTCAACCAACCACATTGTCTTGGACAACACCGGCGTGCAGAGCGGCTCGCCGAGCACGACTGGGATTGGTACCAGCACCTCGGCCAGCTATACCATAGACACCGTCAGGCCGACGGCGACCGTCGTGGTCAGCAACAGCGCGTTGAATATTGGGGGCGCCGCCACGGTAAACTTTACGTTCAGCGAAGCGGTGAGTGGCTTTACGGACACCGACGCAACGGCGTCCAACGGTACTCTGAGCAACTTTGTCAGCACGGATAGCAGCCACTGGAGCGCGACGCTTACCCCGGTCCTGGGTGCCACCCGTGCCAGCAACGTGGTGACCCTGAACAACGCCCTCTACAACGATCTCGCGGGTAATTCGGGCACAGGTCTGACGACGTCCAATAACTACGCCGTCGATACCGTACGGCCGACCGCTCTCATTGCGGTGTTCGACAATGCGCAGAACATTGGCAGCACCTCGGAAGTGAGCATCACCTTCAGCGAAGCGGTCACCGGGTTCACCAACGCCGATCTGACGGCGGCCGATGGCACATTGACCTCTGTGAACAGCGCCGACGGCGGTATCACCTGGACCGCGACCTTTACCCCATCCGCGTCGGTTTCACACACCGGCGACGTGATCACCTTGAATAACTCAGGGATTAGTGACACAGCGAGCAATGCGGGTAGCGGCACCACCACCTCGAATACCTATAGTGTCGATACGGTGCGGCCAACGGAGACTATCGTGTTCGGCAATACCACCCTGGGTATCGGCCAGACGTCTGCGGTGACCATCACCTTTAGCGAAGCGGTGACCGGCTTCACCAACGCCGACCTAACCGTAAGCAACGGCACCCTGAGTGCGGTAACCAGCGCCGACAGAGGCGTGACTTGGACCGCGACTTTTACCCCGACGGCGAACATTGTCAGTACCAGCAACCATATCGTTTTAGCCAATACCGACGTGGCTGACCTGGCGGGTAACGCCGGCAGCGGCACGACCACCTCCAACAACGTGGACATCGACGGCGTGCGCCCGACCGCGTCCATTGTGGTCGCCAATAACAGCATAGCGATCGGCCAGACCTCGCTGGTGACCATCACCTTCAGTGAAGCAGTGACCGGCTTCACCAATGCCGACCTGACCATCAGCAACGGTACGTTAAGCTCGGTAAGCTCCAGCGACGGTGGCCTCACCTATGATGCGACGTTTACGCCGAACGCTAACATTACGAATGCTGCCGCTCACATTACGCTGGACAACACCGGTTGCGCTGACACGGCGGGCAACATCGGGACCGGCACCACCCTTTCCAACAGCTACGCCATCGACACCCAGCGTCCGACCGCGACCATCGCGTTGGCCAATACCAGTATTAACGGCGGTGGCACCTCGTTGGTGACCATCACCTTCTCCGAAGCAGTGAGTGGGTTCACCAATGCCGACTTGACCATTGCCAACGGCACGTTGAGCAACGTGACGTCCAGCGACAGCATTACCTGGACCGCGACTTTCACCCCGACGGCAGGTATTGTCGCGGGCACCAACGCGGTGACCCTGGCCAACACTGGTGTAGCCGACTTGGCCGGCAATGCCGGCAGCGGCACTACCAGTTCGAGCAACTTCACCATCGATACCGTGCTGCCAACGGCGACCATTGTGGTGGCAAGCAACGCGCTGAAAATTGGCGATACCTCGGCCGTGACTATCAGTTTCAGCGAAATGGTGAGCGGCTTCACCAATGCCGACCTGACCATCAGCAACGGTACGTTAAGCTCGGTAAGCTCCAGCGACGGTGGCCTCACCTACGATGCGACGTTTACGCCGACCACCAACATCACCAACGCTGCCAGTCATATCACCTTGGATAACACTGGGGTTCAGGCTGCCAGTTCGGGCAACGCCGGCACCGGCACCACCCTTTCCAACAGTTACGCTATCGATACTCAGCGTCCGACTGCGTCGATTGTGGTCGCCAACAACAACCTGGCGATCGGTCAGAACTCGCTGGTAACTATCACCTTCTCCGAAGCGGTGACCAGTTTTACCAACGCCGATTTGACCATTAACAACGGCACCCTGAGCAGCGTCAGCAGCAGCGACGGCGGTGTTACCTGGACCGCGACGCTTACGCCCACGGCTGGCATCACTCAGGGCAGCAACGCCATTACGCTCGCCAACAGTGGCGTTAACGACTTGGTTGGTAACGCCGGTGCGGGCACTACCCAGTCGAACCTGTACGCCATCGACAGTCAGCGCCCGACCGCAATCATTGTGGTGGCCCATCCAAGCTTGATCGCGGGGCAAACTTCGCTGGTGACTATCACCTTTAGCGAGGCGGTGAACGGTTTTGATAACTCGGACTTAAGCGTGCCCAACGGCACCTTGAGCGCGGTGAGCAGCAGCGACGGTGGCACTACTTGGACGGCCACGTTGACGCCGACCACCCGCATCGCCAACACCAGTAATATCATCAGCCTGAACAATACCGGTGTGACCGATCTGGCGGGCAATGCCGGCAACGGCATTACCAGTTCGGGCAACTTCACCGTCGATACCGTGCTGCCGACGTCGACCATCGTGGTCGCGAACAGCGCACTTAACGTCGGTCATACCTCGACAGTGACCATCACCTTCAGTGAAGCTGTCAGTGATTTCAGCAATGCTGACTTGGCCGTCGCCAATGGTTCGTTGAGCAACGTGACCAGCGGCGACGGCGGTATTACCTGGACCGCGACGTTGACGCCAACCAGCGCTGTTACTCACAGCAGCAACGTCATCGCCCTGAACAACAGCATGGTGCACGGTGCTTCGGGCAATGCGGGCAATGGCACCACCGCCTCCAACAATTACGCCATCGACACGGCCCCGCCGACCTCAAGCATTGTGGTGGCCAACAGTTCGTTAGCGATCGGCCAGACCTCTGCCGTGACCATTACCTTCACCGAAGCAGTGACCGGTTTTAATCTTTCGGATATGACGGTTGCCAATGGCGCGCTGTCCAACCTGGCCACTGCCGACAGCGGCAAGACCTGGACCGCGACCTTGACGCCGACCGCCAGCCTGACTAGCGCCAGCAACCTGATCGGGCTCGACAACAGCCGCGTGACGGATTTGGCCGGCAACGTTGGGGCTGGCATCACGCGATCCAACAACTACGTAGTCGACGGCGACCGGCCAACGGCGTCCATCGTCATTGCCAACCCGGCGCTGACCACCGGGCAGACGACACTGGTGACCTTTACCTTCAGCGAAAAAGTCCGCAATTTCGACTTGTCCGAGCTGAGCGTGACCAACGGCACGTTGTCCAACCTGGTCACGGCTGACGGCGGCAAGACTTGGACCGCGACCCTGACGCCAACGGCGAACATCGTCGACCCGAGTAACGTGGTCACCCTCGACACCGGCAAAGTCTCCGACCTATTGGGTAACGCCGGATCTGGTTTTGCTAACTCCAATAACTATGGCGTTACCACAGTCTCGACTAACGGTAATCCGCTGTTCCGAAGCGGTGAGCCATTAGCGGCGCCAAGCCTGCCAAACGTCCCGCTGCAACCAATCATATTTACCTCGCCTACCGGTAATTTGGGGACGCCGCTGACCTTCGCCCCTTTGTTCGAGCAGCGCACGACAGGTGGGGACCTGCCGCCGGTGGGCAGCATTTTCATCAGCAACGGAGCACCAGCCCCAAGCTTTATAGCTGGGGTGTTTGGCGCTGACAGCATCAATAGCAGCAAAGGGGCGGGTTTTCTCGGCTTTGGCGGGGGCGAAGGTGGCGTGTTTGGCAACAGCACGTTGTCGACCCTGTTCAATCATGAGTCGACCACGGGTTTTTCTCACGATGCATTCGACATCCAGCAGACGAAAGATCAAAAGGACACGGGGAAAGGGGCGAGCAGTTTTTTTGGCGCACCGACCCTAGGCCAGCAATTACAACAGATAAAAGATACCGAGCAACGGCAGATCCATGATCTCGCTTGGGCTTTGCAGCAGGTTGGCATCAGCGAAATGCAGGCCTGACACTTAATTAGATCTAGGGTGCGCTAGCGCCAGGGGCAGTACACGGATGAACAGAAGTCAAAAGTTAGTCAGTGCCGGCTTGCTGGCATTGATGGTCAGCGGCTGCGCGGTCACCAGCGATCCGATTGAGCGCAGTGTCAGTGAGCAGCGGGCAAAAACCGATTTGCAAAACATGTACAAGGATCAGGAACCTCTTAGCGGTCCGCTGACCCTGCACCAAGCGATGGCCCGGGCAGTGAAGTACAACCTCGAAGGTCGGCTGAAGATCATGGAGGAAGCGCTGGCCAATCGTCAGCTGGACCTCGCCAGCTTCGACATGCTGCCGCGCATGGCGGTATCGGCCGGATACGCCGGACGTACCAACACCAGTGCGTCCAGCAGCCAGAGTGTCAGTACGGGCACCCAGTCCCTTGAACCGTCCACCTCCCAAGACCGCGACCGCCGCGTAGCCGACCTGACCATGGTGTGGAACGTGCTCGACTTCGGCGTCAGCTACATTAGCGCCAAGCAGCAAGGCGACCAGAGGCTGATCGTCCAAGAACGTCGTCGCAAAGTCATCAATACCATCGTTCAGGACGTGCGCTCGGCCTATTGGCGTGCGGTGGCGGCTGAGCGTCTGCTCAAGCAGATCGACAGCCTGATGGCCCGAGTCGAGCAAGCTCAGGGCAACAGCCAGAGCATGAGCGAACAACGCATCGGTGATCCGATTCAGGCGTTGGGTTACCAGCGTTCGTTGATTGATGCCATGCGCCAATTGGAAGAGCAACGCAAGGCGTTATCCTTGGCCAAAACCGAGTTGGCGACCTTGATCAACCTGCCGTTGGGCTCAGAGTTGACCTTGGCCGCGCCAGAGGATTACCCGCCGCCGGAATTGAAAGTCAATTTCGCCCGTCTTGAGCAGGAAGCGTTGGCCAGCCGTCCGGAATTGCGTGAGCAGGATTATCAGGCTCGCATCAGCACCGCCGAAACCCGCAAGGCCATGCTGCGTATGCTGCCCGGCCTAGAGTTTTCGGCTGGCGGACATTACGACAGTAACTCGTTCCTGGTTGATCAGCGTTGGGCCGATTTAGGGGTCAAGGTCACGTGGAACCTGTTCAACGTAATTTCTGCTCCGGCGGCTATCGATGTGGCCAAGGCGGGTGAGAAAGTCGCTACGGCACGTCGTCAGGCGATGTCGATCGCGGTATTGGCTCAGCTGTATGTAGCTAACGCCAACTACCGGGAATCCCAGCGCCAGTTCAACACCAGCCAGAAACTGGCGACCATCGACCAGCAGATCCTGACCCAAATGCGCAACCGGTATAAGGCTGCGGGCTTGGGCGAACTAGATTTGATCCAGGGTGAACTGGTCACCTTGCAGGCCGACCTGCGTCGCGATTTGGCATACGCTGACTTGCGTAACGCTTACGGGCAGATCTTCGCCAGCGCCGGGCTTGACCCGTTGCCAGCAGAAATCAATTCGACCAGTGTTCAGTCCATTGCCGACGCGTTGGCCAGTCGTGAATCTGAGTGGGCAATGGGTACGATTGCGCAGCCAGTCGGACACGCTCCGACACCGTAGTCGGCTGTTGGATGTATCTGTAGATACTCTGTTGCCGGTCAAGCTTTTACTAAGCGTTTTTCGCTAGAAAGCTGGTTCCTACAGAGGTTCAGTGCCGGAGCTTCAATAACCCGAAGGCCGGTACTGCAACGCTTCGGCCAGATGGTGACGGGCAATCCCATCGACTTGCTCCAAATCAGCCAAGGTCCGCGCCACTTTCAGCAGACGGTGCGCAGCCCTGAGTGAAAGGGTCAGGCGCTCGCAGGCGGTTTCCAGCCACGTCTCATCTTCGGTTGATAACGGGCAATGTTTGCGCAGTCCCGGCAAGTCTAGAAAGGCGTTGGGGCAACCTTGACGTTGTTGTTGTCGGTGGCGGGCCTGTGCGACAAGCGTTGCAGCTGTAGCCGTGTCGTCGCCGGTTTGCGGGCCTGGGTTGAGCGCGGTAGCTTCACGGGCGACGGTCAGGTGCAAGTCGATCCGATCCAGCAGTGGGCCGGACAATTTGTTGCGGTAACGCTGGATTTGCTCCGTCGAGCACCGGCAGCGACCGCTCGGTTCACCGAGATAGCCACAGGGGCAAGGGTTCATTGCGGCGACCAACTGGAAACGCGCCGGAAAACGCACTCTGTCTCGGGCCCGAGCAATGACGATATGGCCGGACTCCAGCGGTTCACGCAGCACCTCCAGCACTTTGCGGTCGAACTCGGGCAACTCATCGAGAAACAACACTCCATGGTGGGCAAGGGTTATTTCCCCCGGCTGAGGCCGACTGCCGCCGCCCACCAGCGCGGCGCCGGAGGCTGAGTGATGCGGTTGTCGAAAAGGTCGAAGCGGCCAACTGGTTAGAGGCGTCTGACTGGCAACCGACTGAATCGCCGCCACTTCCAACGCTTCATGTTCATCCAGCGGCGGCAGCAAGCCGGGCAAGCGGCTGGCGAGAAGTGTCTTACCGGTGCCAGGCGGCCCGCTGAAAAGAAGATTGTGCGCCCCGGCCGCTGCGACCAGGAGCGCACGTTTGGCGGCAGTTTGGCCCTGTACCTCATCTAAGTCCGGATAAGGTTTGCTCTGGTGCAATAGGCCGCTGGATACATAGGGGATGATCGGTGCCTGGCCGTTGAAATGCGCCACCAACTGACGTAGGTCGTTGACGGCGAGGACTCTTAAGCCGGAAGCCAGACACGCCTCTTCAGCGTTCGCGGTAGGCACGATTAACGTATGGCCTGCCGCCCGTGCTGCCAACGCTGCAGGCAACACGCCTTGAATCGGTCGAATGCACCCTGACAAAGCCAACTCACCCAAACATTCCACGCCCTGCAAGGCGAGCGCGGGTAATTGCGCACTGGCAGCCAACAACCCTAATGCAATAGCAAGATCAAAGCGTCCGCCGTCTTTGGGCAAATCAGCGGGTGCGAGATTCAGCGTGATCCGACGTGCTGGAAATTGAAAACCTGAATTTAAGATGGCACTGCGTACTCGGTCCTTACTTTCTCTGACTGCACCTTCGGGCAGCCCGACTAGCGTTAACGCCGGCAAACCGTTGGCTAAGTGACATTCGACGGTAACGGCAGGTGCTTCCACGCCTACTTGGGCACGACTGAGGACGATGGCTAGAGACATGATCATTCCTTGATGTCCGAATAACCGCATCCTGCGGGATTTAGCGAAGAAGCTGGGGAGGGGAATCACTACAGGGTGTGAACTTATGGACTTCGGCAGCTTTTACATGTCCTTTGTTTACGCTGCGCCAGCGCAGGCTCGAAGTTCTTCAGGGCGTGTCACTCAGCCGACGGAGCCAATCGTGCTTCCATCTCGGCCACTTTCGATTCCAGCGCTTCTAGACGAGCGCGGGTTCGGGCAAGTACGGCCATCTGGCTATCAAATTCTTCACGGCTGACCAGGTCCAGTTTGCTAAACCCGCTTTGTATTAGGGTTTTGAACTGACTTTCGAATTCTGTACGTGGAACCGGTGTTTCGCCATTGAACAAACGTGAGGCGTGGCCGCTCAAGGCATCGAGGAAGGCTTTGGGTGCGAGCATGGTCAAGTTTCCATAAACAGATGCGCGGCAGTGTATCACGCAGCGTCTATAGTCAATCCAGCCCTGTTGCACTGCACGGTTATTGTGCGTACCGACGGGCACGAACGCACTGTTTGTGTGCGTGTTAGATGAAGTGCTTATCTGGAGGCGCGGGGATTATCCTTAAAAACATTGATATCAGCGGTTTTACACAAGATGGCAAGCTTTCTGCTTAGTGGCTTATAACCCATGCACTGATGCCGTCACTGTGACGATGGAGTGCGGAAGGCGAAGCAGGGAAGAGTTTCGTCGGAAGCAGTTTTTTTGGGAGTCGGGCTCGTATGAGACGACCGACGGGTTACAAAGCCAAGCACTGCGCTTAGACTTGAGTCGGGTTTGTTTTCCTGGGGCAAGTCCACCAATTCGGGAGAAAGTTTCATGAAACTAGTCACTGCAATCATTAAGCCGTTCAAGTTGGACGATGTGCGCGAGTCGCTGTCCGAAATCGGCGTGCAGGGCATCACCGTCACTGAAGTGAAAGGCTTCGGTCGGCAGAAGGGTCACACCGAGTTGTATCGCGGTGCGGAATACGTAGTCGACTTCCTGCCTAAAGTAAAAATCGATGTCGCTATAGATGATAAGGATCTGGACCGGGTTATCGAGGCGATAACCAAAGCAGCCAACACCGGCAAGATTGGTGACGGGAAGATCTTCGTGGTTAATCTGGAACAGGCTATTCGCATCCGTACCGGCGAAACCGATACCGACGCAATCTAAGCCGCCAACCCCCATCGCCCCAGGAGTAAAACAATATGACTCTGCGTCAATTCGCAGGGCTAGGAGCCCTGTTGTCCCTTTTAATACCTGGTCTGACCCTGGCGGCTGACCCGGTGCCCGTTGTCGCTCCAGTGCTCAATTCCGGCGATACGTCGTGGATGTTGACCTCGACAGCGTTGGTGTTGTTTATGACCATCCCCGGTCTGGCGCTGTTCTACGGTGGCATGGTTCGGTCCAAAAACATTCTCGCAATAATGATGCAGTGCTTCGCCATTACCGGTCTGATCAGCATCCTGTGGGTCATTTATGGCTACAGCATCGCGTTCGACACAACGGGCATGGAAGTAAACGTCGTTAATTACTACTCATTTATAGGCAGCTTCGGCAAAGCGTTCCTCGCAGGTATCACGCCAGCAAGCATCACTGGCCCAACCGCGCTGTTCCCTGAGGCGGTGTTTGTTACCTACCAGATGACTTTCGCCATCATCACCCCGGCGTTGATCGTCGGTGCATTTGCTGATCGCATGAAGTTCTCTTCAATGCTG
Source organism: Pseudomonas sp. 10S5 (assembly GCF_035019745.1). Classification (NCBI taxonomy): domain Bacteria; kingdom Pseudomonadati; phylum Pseudomonadota; class Gammaproteobacteria; order Pseudomonadales; family Pseudomonadaceae; genus Pseudomonas; species Pseudomonas sp. 10S5. Next base: position 92,717 of record NZ_JASJVL010000015.1, on the reverse strand, counting down.
GTCTTCATGACCCTTTGGTTCACCTTCGTGTATGCGCCGATTGCGCACATGGTCTGGAGCGGTCCGGGCGCACTGTTGGGCGATTGGGGTGTTCTCGACTTCGCTGGTGGCACCGTGGTTCACATCAACGCCGGTGTTGCTGGTCTGGTTGCCTGTCTGGTACTGGGCAAGCGTAAAGGCTACCCAGCTACACCGATGGCCCCGCATAACCTCGGTTACACATTGATGGGTGCCGCCATGTTGTGGGTTGGCTGGTTCGGTTTCAACGCCGGCTCCGCTGCTGCGGCCAACGGTACTGCCGGTATGGCAATGCTCGTTACCCAAATTGCTACCGCTGCTGCTGCGCTGGGCTGGATGTTCGCCGAGTGGATGACTCACGGTAAGCCAAGTGCCTTGGGCATCGCTTCGGGTGTGGTTGCCGGTCTGGTTGCCATTACTCCTGCAGCCGGTACTGTCGGCCCGATGGGCTCGTTGGTTATCGGTTTGGCAGCGGGCGTGGTCTGCTTCTTCTGCGCTACTAGCTTGAAACGCAAACTGGGCTACGATGACTCCCTGGACGCCTTCGGTGTACATGGTATCGGCGGTATCCTCGGCGCGATTTTGACCGGTGTGTTCGCAGCACCTGCCATGGGCGGCTTCGGCACTGTGACTGACATCGCGGCACAAGTCTGGATTCAATGCAAAGGCGTAGGGTTCACGATTATCTACACGGCGATTGCGACATTTATCATTCTCAAGGTGGTTGACGCGGTCATGGGCCTGCGTGTCACCGAAGAAGAAGAGGCTGTCGGCCTTGACCTTGCACTTCACAACGAGCGTGGCTACAACTTGTAAGCGAGCACAAAAATAATGCCCGGGTAACCGGGCATTTTTTTGTCTGAGTTTTGTCGATGTAGGTACGGTCGCGAGCGTAGCTCGCTTCTGGACTATGGCTTACAGCTAACGTGGCTTATAACGCGCTTTGTTTTTTTTGCCAGCGCGTTAGAATGCGCGCCGAAGCGTGGAGAATTGTATGTGGCAACAGACGCTGATTACGTTGCGAGCAAGGCCTCGCGGCTTTCATCTCGTGACCGACGAGATACTGGCAGGTTTGCCTGAACTGCGCAGTTGTCGAGTCGGGCTATTGCATTTGTGGCTGCAGCATACCTCGGCCTCGTTGACCGTTAACGAGAATGCCGATCCGGCCGTGCGTCGTGACTTCGAACGTTTTTTCAGCCGTCTGGTGCCTCAGGGAATGGACGGATACGAACATCACGACGAAGGACCCGATGATCTGCCTGCGCACTTCAAGGCCAGCTTGCTTGGCTGCCAATTGAGTTTGCCAATTACGGCAGGGCGTTTGGCGTTGGGCACCTGGCAAGGTGTTTATTTGGGTGAGCATCGTGATGTAGGTGGTGCTCGCAGAGTTCTTGTCACCCTGCAAGGTGATGGGGATGACCGCTGATTGTCAGCGGATGTTGAATTTTTTCTGGCGACCCTCGAAAGTTGGTGTAGCTGGGCTATAACTAATCTGCTTTCGCAAGTCATGAGGTAGAACATGAGCGACGACGACAACGATTTGGTAGACGATCTGGAAGACGAAGAAGGCGGTGAGGAACTGGCCGTTGCTGGTGGTGAAGAGGACGGCCCTGAGGTTGACGATAGCCCAGACGGTGCTCCGGCTCTACCTAAGGGCAAAGCCAAGGCTGCTGCTGCAGTTGATGAGCTGCCCAGCGTAGAAGCCAAGAACAAAGAGCGTGATGCCTTGGCTCGCGCAATGGAAGAGTTCCTGGCCAAAGGCGGCACCGTGCAGGAAGTGGAGGCCAATGTGGTCGCCGATCCGCCGAAGAAGCCTGATAACAAGTACGGTAGCCGGCCTATTTAGGCATTGGTTGCAGTTGCCGTTGAGAAAAAGCCCGCTGTCGTTGCGGGCTTTTTCTTGACGGCGATTCTGCCAAGTTAATCTAATGCCAGCGTTTCAAAAGCTCTGGCAATTCGGTCAGGCTTTTGATTTCCGCATCAGGATGGTCATCGGCTTCCCACGGTTTACCCGTTGGGTTGAACCAGATTGCACGAAAGCCTGCTTGCTGTGCACCGGCAATATCGTCCCCCGGATGATCGCCGATATGTACGGCAGCGTTGGCATCGACACGTCCGCGCTTTAACGCTTCCAGAAATGGAGCAGGGTCGGGTTTACCGATGCCAATTTCTTCTGCGCTCAGTGCGAAGGCGAAATAATCCGCAAGCCCCAAACGCCTGACGTCGGCGTTGCCATTAGTCAAAACCCCTAGCGTGTAGGTTTTAGCAAGGATTTCCAAGGTTGGCTGAACCTCAGGAAAGATCTCGATCTGATGCCGCGCGTGCAGAAAAACTTCAAAGCTTTTATCGGCGAGACCCTGTGCTTGATCATGGGGATACCCGGCATCTTCCAATGCATGAAACAACACTTGGCGGCGCAGTGCACTGATCCGGTGCTTGAATGACGGGTCAACCTCGACTAACCGTGTGCGGATTGCCCACAGATGCTCAACCGGAACCGCTCCCAGGTTTGGTGCGTGTTCGGCCAACCAGTCTCGCAGCACAGCTTCGGCGCTAACGATCACCGGGGCGGTGTCCCACAAGGTGTCATCAAGATCGAAAGTAACCAGCTTAATCATGGTCAGAGCCCTTTAAGCGTTTGGCCCGGGGATGGGCACTGTCGTAGACCGTTGCCAGGTGCTGGAAGTCCAAATGTGTGTAGATCTGGGTAGTAGTGATGTCGGCGTGTCCGAGCAACTCTTGAACCGCACGTAGATCCTGCGAAGATTCGAGTAGGTGGCTGGCGAACGAATGGCGAAGCATGTGCGGGTGCAGGTTCTGCCCCAATTCGCGTATGCCTGCAGCTTTCACGCGCACTTGAATAGCTCGCGGACCCAAGCGTCGCCCCTGTTGGCTGATAAACACCGCGTCATCCTGCGGATTAGCCAAAGCGCGTAATGGCAGCCAGATTTCCAAGGCTTCGCGAGCTTTTTTACCCACCGGAAGCACCCGGGTTTTGCTCCCTTTTCCAAGAACTTGAATCAGGCCGTCACTCAAGTCCAATTGCTCCAGATTGAGCCCGGTCAGCTCGGATAGGCGAAGACCCGAAGAATAGAACAGCTCCAGGATGGCTTGATCACGATGGGCCAGAAAATCGTCCTCGACCGCGCCGTCGAGTAATTGCAGCGCGCGGTCGGCGTCAAGGGTCTTCGGCAAGCGGCGCTCACCTTTGGGCGGCGACAAGCCATTGGCGGGGTCGTGATTACACAGCCCTTCGCGATTTAAATAGTGATACAAACCGCGAACCGCCGATAGCAAGCGCGCCAAGCTGCGCGATGATTGACCCTGCTGGTGCAAGCGAGCAATCAAGCTGCGCAGGTGCTGAGTGTCCAGCGCTGACCAGTTGTTCACGTCTTGTTTCTCGCAGAAGGCCAGCACTTTATTCAAGTCTCGACGGTAGGCCTCCAGCGTATGCGGTGACACCTGACGCTCGCTGCGCAGGTGCATGCAATAAGCGTTCAGTTGTCTTTCCACAGTTAGTAAACCGGGCGAGGAGGTTGAGCGAAGCGTGGCAATACTCTGCCCAATACTTCAGCGATGTAGCTGAGGAATAAAGTGCCGACCGAGCTTTTGTAATACTGAGGATCGCGGCTGCCGATCGCCAGTACGCCGTGCAGGCCTTGATGGGTCAGGGCTACGACTGCGCTGGAGCCGACTTGGACGCCTTGATCTGCGCCGTATAAAAACGACAGTTCATGCTCACGCAACGCCCCACAAACGATCTTGTCATCTGAAATCAGTCCGCCGATAGATTTCTGTGCTTCGTCCGCGCTAACCCAGCGTCCGACCGTCATAGGCTTTTCGCTGAACAGGATCAGACTGACGAAAGGCACCTGAAACTCTTGGCGTAAGCTGTCCTCAACGGCGATGACCACCTCCTCCAAGCTGGTAGCGTCTATTAACGCCAGCATCAGGCGACGAGTTTTTTCGAACAGCCGATCGTTGTCCCGCGCAACGTCCATCAATTGCGAAAGGCGGTGGCGCATTTCGATGTTGCGATCACGCAGCAGCTTGAGCTGACGCTCAACCAGTGACACCGTATCGCCACGCTGATGCGGGAGGCGCAGGGTTGTCAGCAGTTCTTCGTGGTCCACGAAAAACTCTGGGTGTTGCTGCAAATACGCGGCTATGGCCTGCGCTTCCAAGGCTGGCACTGCACCTTCGGTAGCGGCTTTACTGGGCTTCCCAGCTGAATTCTGAGGCTGATCGGTCATCGAATTTGCTCACTCATAGACGAACCTGTCCTTCGTAAACCCGCACGGCCGGTCCCGTCATTTTCACGGAGTGGCCTGGGCCTTCCCATTCAATGGACAGGCGCCCGCCAGGCAGGTCGATCAGCAGGGGCGAATCCATCCATCCTTGAGTGATGGCCGCCACCGCTGCTGCGCAAGCGCCAGTTCCACAGGCCTGTGTTTCCCCTGCACCGCGTTCCCAGACACGCAATTGCGCGCGTTGGCGATCAACCACGTGCAAGAAGCCGACGTTGACCCGAGCAGGGAAGCGCGGATGATGTTCCAGCTTTGGTCCCAGCACCTGCACGGGGGCGTTATTGATGTCATCAACACGCAACACCGCATGCGGATTGCCCATCGATACTGCGGCAAGCTCAATGTTTTGACCATCGACTTCAACCGCATAGTTCAGCGCCTGCTCGGCTGCCTGAAACGGGATCTGCTCCGGAATCAACCTGGGTGGGCCCATGTCGACGCTGATCTGTCCGTCGCTGCGGATATCGAGCTCAATGATCCCGCCTTTGGTTTCGACGCGAATCTGCCGTTTGGCGGTTAGGCGTTTGTCCAGCACGAAACGGGCAAAACAGCGTGCGCCGTTGCCACATTGCTCGACCTCGGAGCCGTCGGAATTAAAGATTCTGTAGCGAAAGTCCACGTCGGGATTACTTGGCGCTTCGACCAGCAAAAGCTGATCAAATCCGATCCCGGTGTGACGATCACCCCATTGTTTGGCGTGCTTGGGCAAAATATGCGCGTGCTGACTAACAAGGTCCAAAACCATGAAGTCGTTGCCTAGGCCGTGCATCTTGGTAAAACGCAGCAGCATGGGTTACTCCGGCAGCAGGCTTTCGCCAGCAAACAGCTCTGCCACGGTTTCGCGGCGGCGCACTTCAAATGCTTCGCTGCCATCAACCAATACCTCAGCGGTACGGCCACGGGTGTTGTAGTTGGAGCTCATGACAAAACCATAGGCGCCTGCCGAATGCACCGCCAGCAGATCACCTTCAACCAGCGCTAAATCGCGGCCCTTGGCCAGGAAGTCACCGGTTTCGCAGATCGGTCCGACGATGTCGTAGGTTCGCAACTGTGTATCGCGGGGGCGTACGGCAGTTACGTTCATCCAGGCTTGATACAGCGCCGGGCGAATCAAATCGTTCATCGCCGCATCGACAATGGCGAAATCCTTGTGCTCGGTGTGCTTGAGGTATTCCACTTGTGTCAGCAGCACGCCAGCATTGGCTACGATAAAGCGGCCGGGCTCGAATACGAGCGCCAAGTCGCGACCGTCAAGGCGCTCGCGCACGGCAGCAATATATTCGCTGGCCAATGGGGGCTCTTCGTCACGATAGCGAACACCCAATCCGCCGCCGAGATCAACGTGGTGCAAATGTATCCCGCATTCGCCGAGGCGGTCGATCAGTGCCAGCAAGCGATCCAGCGCATCAATAAAAGGTGGCAGGCTGGTCAATTGCGAACCGATGTGACAATCGACACCGATGATTTCAAGGTTTGGCAGTTGCGCTGCACGTAGATAAACGTCTTCGGCCTCAGCGATGGCGATGCCGAATTTGTTTTCTTTGAGGCCGGTGGAGATATAAGGATGCGTGCCAGCATCGACGTCCGGGTTCACGCGCAGCGATATTGGCGCACGAACACCTAATTCGGCGGCAATAACTTGCAGGCGTTCGAGTTCGTCAGTGGATTCAACGTTGAAGCAGTGAACGCCAACTTCCAAGGCTCGACGCATGTCTTGGCGAGTTTTGCCAACGCCGGAAAATACAACTCTGTCAGGGCTACCGCCAGCGGCTAACACACGCTCCAACTCGCCGATGGACACGATGTCGAAACCAGCGCCAAGGCGCGCCAGGACATTGAGTACACCCAGGTTGGAGTTGGCTTTCACCGCGAAGCACACCAAGTGGGGCAAGCCGCTCAATGCGTCGGTGTACGCGGTGTATTGCGCTTCGATGTGCGCGCGGGAGTAAACGTAAGTCGGCGTGCCGAAGCGTTCGGCAATGGCAGACAACGCTACACCCTCCGCGAACAGCTCACCGTCGCGGTAGTTGAAGGCGTCCATGGGTGTTCCCTAGTAAGAAGAGTGCTTGTGCGAACTTGATTGCGACGATTTGGCTTGGTCATCAGGGTTTTGGCTGTCATCAGGCATATACAACGGCCCTTTTTGACCACAGGCAGAGACCAGACAGGCGACCGCGAGGAGCGCAGCAATGGACGAGATCAGGCGCTTCATGGCGAAATCCTTTGTAAAAGCATTAATTGCGTCCGAGTATACCGACCACCCAGCGCCTTGCCTATGTAGGGGACGCCCCGTCCGACGGGGCTCCAAATGAAAGCAAGGGGCTTGGACTGGCATGGTCGCGCTATCGACGTAGCTGCCTGCTCTTGGCGGGTATGTTTTGCATTTGTCTTAAAGCGACCGTATCTTGCGTCGCTGCGCGTTGGTAGACACTTTTTGAGGTTCCTGTAATGAGTTTGACTGAAGCCCGCTTTCACGACCTGGTCGACGCCACCCAGCAAGCGCTGGAGGATGTTTTCGATGAAAGTGATATGGATCTGGACCTGGAAAACTCGGCCGGCGTGCTGACCGTGAAGTTCGAAAACGGCACTCAGCTCATCTTCAGCCGCCAAGAACCGCTGCGCCAGTTGTGGTTGGCTGCGAAAACAGGTGGTTTCCATTTCGACTACGACGAAGAAGAGAAGCGTTGGGCGTGCGATACCAGTGAAGAGCTGCTCAGTGAAATGCTCCATCGTCTTTGCTTGCAGCAAGGTGGTGTTGAGCTGGATTTCGACGAGATTTAATCGTGAGTAACCCCACACCGGTCAAACCGGCTAAACCGCTTTTTAGCAACGTCAGCCCCGCTGTGCCTTCGCCGTGCATCAGTATTTGTCGGCTTGATGAAAACAAAGTCTGCACCGGTTGCTGGCGGCATGTGGAAGACATCCGCGAATGGCGCTCGGCGGACGACAATCGCCGCCGACACATTCGCGCAACTGCCGAGCAGCGCAAGCTGGATGTTGAGCGACGTTTCGAATAATTCGGATTCAGTGCCCTGTCGGGGGTTCAGATCAGGCTATGGGATCGAATTATTGCTGCTCACCGTTGAGTTGGCGAAGCGCCCTGCCCGAAACACAGCGCTCTCAAACCGCGTCCATTGCGCTGTTTAGCGATCTTTCCAGATCGGCCTTGTAGCGCAGAAATAAAATGCTTTGCCCGCGCGTATCACCCAGCAGTCCGGAAAGGTCGAGGTCGGTGATGTAGCAGCGATAGCGTTCGCCTTCGCTGCGCTGTCGCAGGATTTGCTCTGCGACGACGGCGAATAATTGCTTGCCATATTCCAGCTCCGAGAACTCTCGCTGATTGCAGTACAAGGTGACGCTTACTTGCCCCTGGGTGGCTTCTTCGATGATCGCCTGCACCTCATAAAACGGTTTGTCGGCGGGCGTCGCTGGCGCTAAGCGGGGTTCGATGCGTCGGGCGCGACCTGGACCGCTGGGCATTAATTGGTAGTACAACGTTTCCAGCGCTAAAGGTAACAGCGGATTATCCAGCGATAACAACGCGCCGCGTCGAAAGACTAGCGACTGGAAGAAGCGTTGCAACGGCATTAACAGACTCGGCTCGTCAAAGTACGGCAACCGCTGGTGCCATAGGGCGTTATATTCGTCGAGCACATAAACGTCAGCGTGGGATTCGCTGATTCGGTAGAACACTTGAATACATTCGGGCTGGCCATGAGGCAGAATCATCGCCAAGTCATGGTCGTGCAACGCATACGCGTCTAGATGCAATGGGCTGTAACTGGGCAGCTCTTCACTCAAATAGTCCAGTAACGCTGGAAAGCTGGGCAGCGGTACATGGTTGACCTGCCCGGGAATTATTTCCAGTACGTGGTATTGCTGCTGGACCTGAATGAGGTAGCGGTGGTTCAACCGTCGAACCAACAATAGTTGTGCGGTTTTCACCAGCTCTTCGACCCGAAGAGCGATGGCGGGTGCGCGGTTATGGCAGAAGCAACGCACGCTTATTCGCGGCTGCTGCACACCCTCCGGCAGGTTGCTTAGTACATTGCTTAGGCAGTCTAGCAAGGCGTGGGGCCCGTCATACCGATTGACCAGTATTTCGTTCCAACTGTTAAGCGTGATTTGGTCGAAGGTCAGTACCAAATTCTCGCGAACCCCGGCGTAACTCAGCGAGTCAGTACGCTCGGTGGTCATCAGAATGTTCAGGTCGCGATGATGCTTGAGCGGATCGACGCCGACATTAACCAATAGCAACACCTCGCTCGGCACGCTGGGTCGCAGCAAATGCTCCTCGCTGATGGCGGTAAGGGGCAGGGGAATAGCCTGTTGCAGGCTGCCGATCAGGTTGAACAGCTCCAATTCGGTTAAATCGCTGGTGCCAGGGTGCAGTGCCAGGCGCGTGGTGGGGTCGATCACGTTGTTGCGGTGACACCACGTCAGCAATTCGAGCAATTCCCGGCTGCGCTTGATCGGTGAAAAGTGCTCACACTCGTGCGCGCCAAGGCTGCCGTTGTAGAGCGCCCACTGAGTTTTGCCGGGTTCACGTTTATTCGGCGATTGCACCAGGGTCAGTGTGTCTTCTGCCAAATCCGGCGCGATTCCTGGATTGATGAACTCAACTTTGCCGGCCTTGCGCTCGAACGCTGCATAAAGGCGTCGCCCGAGCACATTCAGGTCACGTTTGTTGATCAGGCTGACGGCTTTTTGCTTGCGGGCAAACTCGGTGAGGAATCGATAGCTGTGGTTCAGCTCGTTGACCAGCGCTCGGCGTTCGGTGGCGACTTGTCTCACTTTCCACTGGCTGCGGCTGTCGAGCAGCGCGAGCTGTCGTTCGTCCCACTTCCATTCCTTGGTCAGACGTTCCAGCAGCAAGCGCTGCCAACTGGTGGTGCGCTGCCGTGGCGAGCCGGTGAGCTTTTTATTGACCTTCAGATAAAGGCTGCGCCGCACCAGTTCCAGACGCTCCGTCTCGCCTCGGGCGTTGAGGTACTCCTCAATGCGCCGGTAAACCATCATGTACGGGTCCAACTCATCGAGATTCAGCGCATCGGCAAACACCGCGTGTTTGAAGCGCAAACTCAGGCATTGCACGTGCGGCTGCTCGCTGGCATATACCTCTGTCAGCAGAAGTTTCAGAACCGACTTGTAGGGCGATTCGATGCCCTTGAACAGTTGCCAGAGTCCTGCGCCGATGAACTCGCCGGGCGGGATATGCGCCAGATGACCGAGATCGAGAATTTCATCCGCACGAATGAAACGCTTGGAGATCAGCGTATGGGTGTATTGACCGTAATGCTGTTCTTCATAGGTAGGTACCAACCACCACAGCGGTGTGCGGCCAGCCAGCCAGATAGCAGTGCGGTAAAACTCATCCAGCAGCAAGTAGTGTTGAGTGGTGCCGCAATCCTCTGAGCTCAATTGTGCATCGCGCTCACCCAGCACAAACCGTTTCGGGTCGATGAGGAAAAAATGCGCTTCAGCGCCTTGGCTAAGGGCCCAGCTTTCCAGCGCTTCGCATTTCTGGCGCAATTGGACGATGGCGCCTGAGCTCAGCAGCGAGTCATGGCAGACCCAAACGTCCATATCGCTCTGCTCGGCCTGGGCTAAGGTGCCGAGACTACCCATTAGATACAGACCGTGAATCGGTTGCGGTGGATTACCGTGGCGTTGCTTGTAGGAGAAGGATCGGGTCAATCGTTGCGCTTCAGCCAGCGCCTGAGCGTTAGGGTCATAGCCAGAAACCCCTGCGGGCGTACTGCCGGAAACATAGCCCGGTAATAGGGGATGATTAACGTGAAAGAACAGCGGCAATAGGGTCAATACCGCTTGTTGGCGTGTTGACAGACCTTCTATGGCACGGCCCAGCCGCCCATCGTTGACGGTCAGAAACCGATTGCGAAGTTGGCTGAGAACCTTGCGGTCGATGCCTTCATTCAGGTCGGGGCGGATTTCAAAGGTACGCGTCATCGCAGCTAACCGGCAGACGAGGTTCAAAAGAGTGTTCAAGGCGGCGAGAGCTTGCAGCTAACGAACGGGTACTTTTTAGCTGACTGAATAGTTGACGCCAAAATAATATCGGCAGCCGGTTTAAAAAGTGAAGGCCTGAAAGAATGGCTCGCGAGACCTGTTTGGAAGGTGAATTCCCGCGAGCCCGGCGAGGTTACTCAGGCGGTTTCGGTGACATTGAGGATGGTCAGAAGTGATTGGACGTGCTCGGCAGCTTCTAGACCCAAACTGGTCAGGTAGCCACCATCGAACTGAGTAATCAGTCCCTTATCAAACAAGCGCTGTGCGGCTGCAATCGCTTTGGGAGCTGCTATGTGGTGGACTTTGAGGCCCTCAAGGGTATTGCCCAGATTGAACAGTGCGAGGATTTCCAGTTCGGCAACCAACTCAGGGGTATACGACATAGACACTCCAGACATTTCCAGTGATGCGCCGCTCTGGTGTTGGGGGTCTGTCTTGAGTCAAGGTACAGGAACGAGCTGTCCTGCGCTTATTGAGCTCTTTAGGACCCAGAATGCCGGCGTGGCGCGACAGCCCCGGAGGTGATACGGCAGCGGGGCTTTTGCAGTGTAGACAGGGTGCGCTATTTTTGCAGCAGAACTTTAACCGCAGGTCATTTGGATTCAGGAGGCAGCGTTGGAAGCGCCCGCAGCGCCTGCTCATACCACTCAGTATTGAACGGGCGATCTTCTTCAAGTAGGGCGTCAATCTCTACTGCGAGCACATGGGCCATCAATTGCAGAATCTCTTCGCGCTCATAGCCGACTAATGTGAGCTTGTTGAAAGTCGCTTTGGCAGCCGGTGGAATATCGCTTTCGATCTGGTTTTCGATGGCCTGGATTAAGGTAGACTCGGCGAACTCTTCTTCATCGTCGTCAATTACGTCGTTTTTGTCGGTCATATTAATTTTCCTGAAAAAATAGCCACATGCGGGCAACAACAATGGTCTATAGCCAACTTATTGGCGAAGTGTGCCCGGCATTTCGGCAGATGCACGCCCCCAACAAGTTGGCCCCAGTCCTAGCGAGTGGCTAACAGCGCTTCGCCGCGCACTACTGCGGCTTTGACTTGAACCGGTGCAGTGCCGCCGATGTGGTTACGCGCACCGACCGAACCTTCGAGAGTCAATACGGCGAACACGTCCTGGTCAATGTGATCGCTGAAAGTACGCAGCTCTTGCAGGCTCATCTCGGCCAGATCCTTACCACTTTCCACGCCATACTTCACAGCATGGCCAACGATTTCGTGGCAGTCGCGAAAAGGCAGGCCACGGCGCACTAAGTAATCAGCAAGGTCTGTGGCGGTGGAGAAGCCACGTAAAGCCGCTTCGCGCATAATCGCGTGCTTGGGTTTGATTGCCGGAATCATGTCGGCAAAAGCACGTAACGAATCGCGCAAAGTGTCGGCGGCGTCGAAAAGCGGTTCTTTGTCTTCTTGATTGTCCTTGTTGTAGGCCAAAGGCTGACCTTTCATCAAAGTCAGCAGGCCCATTAACGCACCAAATACTCGACCGCTTTTGCCGCGTACCAGTTCTGGTACATCAGGATTTTTCTTTTGCGGCATGATCGAGCTGCCGGTACAGAAGCGATCTGGTAGGTCAATGAACTGAAACTGGGCGCTGGTCCACAACACCAACTCTTCGGAGAAGCGCGACAAGTGCATCATTGCAATGCTGGCTGCGGAACAAAATTCGATAGCGAAATCACGATCGGAAACACTGTCTAGTGAATTGCCACCCACGGCGTCAAAACCGAGCAGCTTGCAGACCATTTCGCGATCAATGGGGTAGGTCGTGCCCGCCAATGCAGCGCTTCCCAACGGCAAGCGATTGAGGCGCTTGCGACAGTCAACCAGGCGTTCGTAATCGCGGCTGAGCATCTCGAACCACGCCAACATGTGATGACCAAATGTCACTGGTTGGGCGGTTTGCAAGTGCGTGAAGCCAGGCATGATGGTCTCGGCTTCGCGTTTGGCTTGCCCCAGCAGACCCTGTTGCAGGCGAGTGATCTCAGCCAGGATCAGATCGATTTCATCGCGCAGCCACAGACGAATATCGGTCGCGACCTGATCGTTACGACTGCGTCCGGTGTGCAGTTTCTTGCCAGTGACGCCAATGCGATCGGTCAGGCGCGCTTCGATATTCATGTGCACATCTTCAAGGTCGATGCGCCAGTCGAAATTGCCAGCCTGGATTTCGGTCTGGATATTGTTCAGGCCGTCGATGATCGCATCACGCTCTGCGTCAGTGAGAACGCCAATGTGGGCCAGCATCGTTGCATGGGCGATGGAGCCCATGATGTCGTGGCGATAGAGGCGCTGATCAAAAGTCACGGAGGCGGTGAAGCGGGCGACAAACGCGTCGACGGGTTCACTGAAGCGGCCGCCCCAGGACTGATTGGTCTTGTCGGTGCTCATGGATTCGCTCGTTAGCCTGCTGTTTGGTGTTTAAAAATGGGAGTGGCCGAGGTTGAGGCGGCGCTGGCGATAATAGCAGGGTTGCTGTTTTTTTATTCTTGGGTAGCTTGTCGCTAGGGTCGGCGGCGCAGAGACTGATGCGATGCAAAATAGACAGCTGAAAACGGGGGCGGAGTCAGTGCCCGAAAAAGAATTTTTTCTACCTGAGCTGTGCGAGCCCCAGGCATTGTTGGTGTTGGTGGTTCTGGCTGAGCTATTGGTTATGGTTTTGGTGTTGGTCGAGCCCATGATTCCGGCATTTAACTGGGTGCGATTCGCGCTGATTTCACTGTTTGTACAATGGATCGTTTTGCTTTCAGCCGCTTTGATGTGCGGGTTGCGCCCCTGGCTGGCACGCTTGCCACCAAGTGTCGCGGGTTTGCTGTGTTGCGGGTTGGTAGTGGGATTGACCCTGGCGTGCACGGCAGCGACAGAGTATTTCGAACTGGCGGGAACGGCGACGGTCGGACTGAGGGTAGAGCGGTATTTTCGCTATTCGCTGATTGCGCTGATCATGTCGGCATTGATGTTGCGTTACTTTTATCTGCAAAGTCTGTGGCGCAAGCAGCAGCAAGGTGAATTGCGCGCCAGGATCGAATCGCTGCAAGCGCGGATCCGGCCGCACTTTCTCTTTAACACGCTCAACAGTATTGCCAGTTTGGTCGCTAGCGATCCGATTAAGGCCGAACAAGCGGTATTGGACTTATCCGATTTGTTTCGTGCGAGTCTCGCCAAGCCTGGAAATCTTGTTACATGGAGTGACGAACTTGAATTGGCAAAACGTTATCTTTCGATTGAGCAATATCGTCTCGGCGAGCGTCTACAGTTGGACTGGGTAGTGAGTGCAATTCCAGACGACTTGCCCATTCCACAGCTAACCTTGCAGCCATTACTTGAGAATGCCTTGCTCTACGGCATTGCACCGCGTGTTGAAGGCGGCGTAGTCAGGGTCGAAGCAACCTATAAAGAGGGGGAGTTTATATTGTGCGTCAGCAATCCCTATGACGAAGTCGCCAAAACGCAGACTTCCAACGGCACCCATCAGGCACTCGTGAACATTGGTGCGCGAATTACGGCACTTTTTGGCCCGCGCGCCAGTCTGAGCGTGGAACGTCGTGATGGTCGTCACTTCACCTGTCTACGCTATCCTTGTGCGAGACTCACGCAGGAAGCCAAAGCAATATGAATGTCCTGATCGTTGATGACGAACCCCTGGCCCGTGAGCGACTGAGTCGCTTGGTCAGTGAAATCGAGGGTTACAGAGTCCTCGAACCCAGCGCTACGAATGGCGAAGAAGCCTTGGCGCTGATCGATAGCCTTAAACCGGATGTAGTGCTGCTCGATATCCGTATGCCAGGTCTGGACGGTCTTCAGGTGGCCGCCAAATTGTGCGAGCGCGAGACGCCGCCCGCAGTTGTTTTCTGCACCGCTCACGACGAATTTGCCCTAGAGGCTTTTCAGGTAAGCGCTGTGGGGTACTTGGTTAAACCGGTACGAGCGGAGCATTTGCTTGAGGCGTTGAAAAAAGCCGAGCGGCCCAATCGTGTCCAGCTTGCAGCCATGACCCGACCTGCTGCTGAAACGGGTAGCGGTCCGCGTAGCCATATCAGTGCCCGAACCCGTAAGGGGATTGAGCTGATACCACTGGATCAGGTAGTTTTTTTCATTGCTGATCATAAGTACGTGACCCTGCGCCACGAAGGCGGCGAGGTGTTACTGGATGAGCCGCTCAAGGCGTTGGAAGATGAGTTCGGCGACCGGTTTGTACGCATCCACCGCAATGCGCTGGTCGCGCGGGATCGCATTGAGCGCTTGCAACGTACGCCGCTGGGACATTTCCAGCTGTTCCTGCGTGGTCTTAACGGCGACGCGCTGATCGTCAGCCGACGCCACGTAGCGGGTGTGCGGAAAATGATGCAGCAGCTTTAAGTGGCGCGACGTGTCACGTAACCGCGATTTCCCTTCGCGATTGGATACGCTCTGGCAGGGTTTTTACTGCTTCGCAGGAGCAGATATCAATCTGCCTGACGTGCCGCTTCAAGCTGACGCACGCCGGTGGGGCCTTGCAGCTGTTATTATCCGGAGCATCTACTCAAGTACGGATTGATCCATGTTCACTCGCGAAATTCGCATCGCTACCCGAAAAAGTGCGTTGGCCTTATGGCAGGCCGAATATGTCAAAGCCCGCCTTGAAGATTTTCATCCTGGATTGATCGTGACTTTGGTGCCCATGGTCAGCCGTGCTGACAAGTTGCTCGACTCACCCTTGTCCAAGATTGGTGGCAAGGGTTTGTTCGTCAAAGAGCTGGAAACAGCCATGCTTGAGGGTAATGCCGACATCGCGGTGCACTCGATGAAAGACGTTCCGATGGACTTCCCTGAAGGTCTTGGTCTGTTCTGTATCTGCGAGCGCGAAGACGCCCGCGACGCGTTTGTCTCCAACACTTTTGCTAGCCTGGATCAACTGCCTGCGGGCAGCATTGTCGGAACATCGAGCTTGCGTCGTCAGGCGCAACTGCTGTCGCGACGGCCGGATCTGCAGATTCGTTTCCTGCGCGGCAATGTAAACACCCGCTTGGCCAAACTGGATGCGGGTGAGTACGACGCGATTATTCTTGCGGCGGCTGGTTTGATTCGATTGGGCTTTGAAGGGCGTATCACCGCGCCAATCAGCATCGAAGACGGATTACCGTCAGGTGGTCAAGGCGCGGTGGCAATCGAATGCCGCACGGCTGATAGCGAAATTCAAGCCTTGCTCGTGCCTCTCAATCACGCTGATACCTCGGTGCGGGTGACCGCAGAACGAGCTTTGAACAAGCACCTCAATGGGGGCTGCCAAGTGCCCATCGCTTGTTACGCGGTGCTGGAAGGTGAGCAGATCTGGCTACGCGGAATGGTCGGCGATCCAGAAGGCGGCCTTCTTCTAAACGCGGATGCCCGGGGCCCTCGAGCTAACCCTGACGCACTGGGTGTCCAGGTTGCCGAAGCGTTGTTGGCCCAAGGTGCACAAGCTATTTTGCAAAAAGTATACGGCGAGGCGGGCGCAGAGTGACGGCTTGGCGACTGCTGCTGACGCGTCCCGCGCAGGAGTCAGCCGCGCTGGCGACCTTGCTGGGTGACGTTGGCGTCTATAGCAGCAGCCTGCCATTGCTGGACATCGAACCGCTACCAATCACCGGTGCGCA
Organism: Pseudomonas sp. 10S5; assembly: GCF_035019745.1. NCBI lineage: Bacteria > Pseudomonadati > Pseudomonadota > Gammaproteobacteria > Pseudomonadales > Pseudomonadaceae > Pseudomonas > Pseudomonas sp. 10S5. Next base: position 76,744 of record NZ_JASJVL010000015.1, on the reverse strand, counting down.
GCGCTCGATGATTTTCGATCTGGACCTTTACTCCGTTGTCATCGTCGTCAGCAAGCCGGCTGCACGCCTGGCTTTGTTGTTGATTGATGAGATCTGGCCGCAGCCGCCCATTCAACGGTGGTTCACGGTCGGCGCTGCGACCGCGCAGATTCTGGAAGAATATGGCCTGGACGTCGCCTATCCCCAAGGCGGTGAAGACAGCGAAGCCTTGCTCGAATTGGCACCCCTGAAAGAAACTTTGGCATCGCCTGGCGCGCGGGTACTAATTCTTCGTGGTGAAGGTGGTAGGGAACTGTTGGCCGAGCGCTTGCGTGGACTGGGCGCAAGTGTCGATTATCTCCCGTTGTACCGCCGCACCTTGCCCAGCTACGCTGCGTCTGAGCTGCCACGCCGTATTGAAGCGGAACGCCTGAACGGTGTGGTGGTCAGCAGTGGACAGGGTTTTGAACACTTGCGCATATTAGCAGGCGATGCCTGGCCGGATGTGGCACGGTTACCTTTATTTGTACCGAGCCCTCGGGTCGCCGAACTGGCGTATGCGGCGGGGGCCCAGACAGTTGTGGATTGTCGTGGCGCTAATGCCACGGCTTTGCTGGCGGCGTTACGGGCACAGCCGGAACCTGCCCTCTAGGCGTAGCGATGATGGCCTCATTCAGAGCAGCGTTGTCTTCGAAGTGATGTGCGCCCTAATGCAAAGGATGAATACGTGAGCGAAACAGTTTTGCCCAAAGAACAACTTGAACCGGTGATTGAGGTGCCTGCGCCAAACCCGAATACTCCTTCGAAGAACCGTGGCAGCGGCCTTGTGATCTTGGCTTTGTTGCTGGGCGTTGCGGGTATCGCGGTTGGCGGTTGGGGGGTGTGGCAGGTGCGTAGCCTCCAAGCAGGTCATCAACAGCAGTTGTCCCAATTACAGGACATTGGCACGCAGACGCAGACGCTCAAGCAGGGTGAGCAGCAATTGTCCGCACGACTGGCGCAAATGCCACCCCCAGCGGAGTTGGAAGACCGCCGGCGTCTGGTGGCTCAACTTCAAAGCGATCAGCAGCGGTTGAGTCAACGCTTGGAGACTGTGCTGGGTGCCAGTCGCCAAGATTGGCGATTGGCCGAGGCCGAGCACTTGCTGCGGTTGGCCAGCCTGCGTTTATCGGCGTTGCAGGATATCAACAGCGCGTTGGCCTTGGTTCAAGGTGCCGATCAGATTCTGCAAGAGCAGGATGATCCTGGTTCGTTCGGCGCCCGCGAGCAATTGGCCAAAAGCCTGGCCGCATTGCGTAGCGTCGAACAGCCGGATCGTATCGGACTGTTCTTGCAACTTGGGGCCTTGCGTAATCAGGTTCTTCAGCTCAACACCTTGGCGCCCGAGTATCAGGACAAAGGTGAATCACTGCTGGGTCTAACTGCTGCCGGCGATGCCACCCAAAGCCGTTGGGCGCAATGGTGGGATCAGATCTCGCATTACATCCGTATTGACTTCAACGCCGACAAAGACATCCGTCCGTTACTGGCTGGGCAGAGTCTGACTCAGGTTCGACTGGCCTTGAGTCTGACGCTGGAACAGGCGCAATGGGCAGCGCTCAATGGCGAGCCCAAGGTCTACGCCCAAGCGCTGGCGGAAGCGCGCAACGTCCTGCAAAACAACTTCAACAAAGACAATCCGCAGAACAAGGTGCTTGATGACCAACTGCAAGCGCTGACAACGCAGCCTGTGGCAGTAATTACACCTGATTTGGCGCGAAGCCTGAGTTCGGTGCAGGCCTACCTTGAGCAACGTCATGTCGCCGCAAATAAGCCTGACGCACAAGCCAAGCAGGAGACCAGCCCATGAAACGTGTGTACCTGATTCTGTTTGCGGTAATCGCCGTCGCGGCATTGATTGGCGTGGCCATTTCCCAACAGTCGGGCTATGTGTTGATTTCGTATCAAAACTTTCGCTACGAATCGAGCCTGTGGGCAACGTTAGGGCTACTGCTGCTTATTTGGCTGGTGGTATTTGTGGTGCGGGTTTTATTGAACCTGGTCACAACTTCCAGTGGGGTGGTCAATCCATGGTCGCGGCGTAACCGCAGTCGTCGAGTGCAGCAGGCGATCGAGCAAGGTCAACTGGACCTCGCCGAAGGCCGTTGGGCTAGCGCGCAAGGTCATCTTCAGCGCGCGGCTGAGGCTGACCGTCAGCCGCTGCTGTACTACCTTGGCGCAGCGCGAGCGGCGAATGAGCTCGGTCGCTACGAAGACAGTGACAGCCTGCTAGAGCGTGCCCTGGAGCGGCAACCGCATGCAGAACTGGCTATCGCGTTAAGTCACGCGCAGTTGCAGTTGGATCGCGGCGATAACGACGGTGCACGGGCCACTCTGGAGGCCATGCATGAACGCCACCCACGCAACCCACAAGTACTGCGCCAATTGCAACGTCTTTATCAGCAGCAACAGGATTGGGCTGCGCTGATTCGGCTGATGCCCGAGCTGCGAAAGGACAAGGTACTGCCTTCGGCGGAACTGCTTGAGCTAGAGCGCCGGGCTTGGGGTGAAAATCTGACGCTCGCGGCGCACCGCGAACTGGAAGGCGAGGCTGGACTCCAGTCGCTCAACAACGCTTGGAAACAACTTTCCTCCGCGCAACGGCAGGAACCGCCTCTGGTTCTGGCCTATGCCGAGCAATTACGTCAATTAGGCGCCGACGGAGAAGCAGAGGAGGTGCTGCGAGGGGCGCTCAAGCGTGATTACAACAGTCATTTGGCGCGTTTCTACGGACTCTTGCGCGGCAATGATCCCGCCCGGCAGTTGCAAATGGCCGAAGGCTGGCTCAAACAACATCCCGCCGATCCAAGCCTGCTGTTGACACTTGGACGTCTGTGCCTTCAAAGCAGTTTATGGGGTAAAGCGCGTGACTATCTGGAAGACAGTTTGCGCTTGCAGCGTAATCCGGAGGCATGCGCGGAATTGGCGCGACTCTTAGCGCAACTGGGCGAAACGGACCGAAGTAACCAACTGTTTCAGGAAGGTCTTGGGTTACTTGACGAGCGTTTGCTGGCGAGGCCGCTTCCCGCGTTAGCGAGGGCGTAACCCTTGAGGGGGGGCGTCGTGAGCGCGGGCTCCTACGTCCTTGCTGGAACAGTTTGACAGCTAGCTTGTAGGACGTTTCCAGTCTGTTGGTAGCCGAACGGGGATATTTTTCATAGCCGGTATAAAGTCCTACAGACCACGTCATTAGGGGCTTACGGCATTGCAGACGTATCCGTACGCTGATGCCTTGAAACGTTCAGATGCTTTCTCTACCGTAGGTGCCCTCGCATTCTGTAACGGATCCGCCATGCAATTGGCTCGCTCGCGTCCCCTGTTTTTTTTGGCGTTCATAGCCTGTGCGCTTGTTATCGGCATTGCGCTGTTTCTTGAGTATGAGGCGGGGCTGACACCCTGTGCTTTGTGCATTCTTCAACGCACCTGTGTGGTTACGTTCGGCGTCATTTCGTTGATCGCTTACCTGCATGCGCCTGGCAAGCTTGCTTGGCAGATTTATTCTTCAATGCTGCTGCTTATTGCCTTGGCTGGTGCAATGATTGCGGGGCGACAGGTTTGGTTGCAGACGATACCGGCTCAAGATTCAATGTCATGCTTGCCAGGTTTCGAGTATTTGTTTGAAATAATGTCTATTAGCCAAGCCTTATCGCGCCTTTTCGAGAGTGGGGTAAATTGCGATGAGGTCACTTGGACACTGTTTGAAATGAGTGTTCCTGAATGGAGTCTGCTGGCCTTCGTAGGTTTGATTGTGTTCGCAACCTATCAGTTGTTTCAACGTGAGCCTGCTAGCGTAGACCACGAATAGTCGAATTCCCAAGCCCTTCAAGATTAAACACTTGTATGAACTTTCTCTCCTGCGTACCTTGATGGGGTTGGTGTGCGGGCATAATCTGGTCCGTACGCGTTATTGGAAATATGGCGTTTATGTGGCTTCATCAGACCCGTCTCTAACCCAGAGACGTACTAGAAGTCTGGGGAGGCGGTACACAGCCGCATGACCCTGAAGGGAAGAGAGAAACCATCATGCTGGAAAGTTGCAAGAATGCTCAGGAGCGTTGGGGCGGAGTTCATAAGCTGATTGATCGCTGGCTTGACGACCGCCAACAGCTTGTACGCGACTACGATGCACTCGGCGATACGCCGGAAGCATTGGCTGCAGACCGCGAAGCCCTCCAGGATTTCTGTAGAGTTTTGGTCGACTATGTTTCGGCCGGGCATTTCGAAGTCTACGAACAGTTGACCAGTGAGGCGAAGGCCTTCAACGACGAGCGTGGCCTGGATCTGGCCAAACAAATCTATCCTCGAATCGACGTCATTACAGAGTTTGCGTTAGCATTTAACGACCGCTGTGACAAAGGTGATTGCTCTGACGCGAACCTCGTTGCTGCAGAGTTTAAAAAGCTTGGCAATCTGTTGCACGAACGCTTCGAACTCGAAGACTGCCTGATCGAAGTGCTGCACAACTCCCACAAGACGCCTGACGCTATTGAGGTCTGACGTCTGCGATTGCCCCGGGTGCGCTCCCGGCGCCCCGGTTGTTGCTGGTCCTGTTATTGAGCAACGGCCATCAATTCGATCTCAAATACCAGCGGTGTGTACGGGTCGATAAGATCGCCCGCACCTTCGGCGCCATATGCTTGTGCGGAAGGTATCACTAGCCGCCATTTCGCACCCACCGGCATTCCCTGCAGAGCACTGGTCCATCCAGCTATTACGCTGTCCAGGCGAAACCATTGTGGTTGGGTGTTTTGATCGAAGATGGTTCCGTCAGGCAATCGACCCACGTAACGCACTTGCACCCTATCCGACGCAGTTGGTTTCGGCCCGGTGCCGGGCTTCAGCTCCGTCATCAACACGCCATCCGCCAGTACCTGCACCCCTGGCTTCGCTTTTTCGGCAGATAGAAAACGTTGTTCTGTACTCATTGCCGCTTCGCTTTGCGGCTCAGGCGCAGATGCGGGTGCGGGTGCATCTTCGGACTGCGTTACCGTGGCATCGTGATCCCTGAGAATCTGTTCGATTCGCTCCTCTTTGAGCGCCAGCGTTTTGCCTTGGTAGGCTTGCTGCAGGCCATCGATCAGCGCCTGGATCTGCAAGTCAGGAACTTCCTGGCGCAATCGCTGGCCAAGGCTCGCTCCGAGGCTATACGCAAGATCATGATCGCTCGCAGGAGCGGCAGTTTCGGCGGCTTGAGCAAGTGGTAGCAGTAGAAACAAAGACATTAATAGGTAGCGCGACATAGTCCACTCCAGCCTGGGAAGCGGCAATTATGCCAGCGCAAACGTCACCACGCTGCCTCGTGTGAAAGGGAATTTCATTGAACTGTTATGCGTAGTGCCCTCAATCAGTCGGGCACCCTGCAAACGTTGCCCCGTTGTAGCTGTCAACATGACCTAGCGGCGCTTCATGCAGAGGTCTAGTATGAGCCGCAACCAAGCCAGCCAGGAGGTCAGTCATGTCGGCGAAAAAGAAGCCAGTTAATACGAAGTCAGTACATACACCGTTGCATTTGCTCCAACAGCTTTCAAGCAGCCTGCTCGAACATTTGGAAAATGCCTGCTCGCAGGCAATGACCGACGCTGAAAAAATGCTCGCGAAATTGGAAAAGCAGCGCGGTAAAGCCCAAGAAAAGCTACACAATTCGCGCATCAAGCTACAGGATGCTGCTACCGCAGGAAAAGCCAAGGCACAAGCTAAAGCGAAGCAGGGTGTGTCCGAACTCGAAGAGTTACTCGACGCTCTCAAGTCGCGTCAGACTGAAACGCGCACCTACATCCTTCAGCTCAAGCGCGATGCTCAAGAGAGCCTGAAACTGGCCCAAGGCATCGGTCGTGTCAAAGACGCAGTGGGCAAAACGTTGACTCTGCGTGCAGCCAAGCCTGTGGCAGTTAAAGCTCCCGCGCCGGTTGCCACCGCCAAACCGGTTAAAGCTCCTGCGGCCAAACCCGCGACAAAAGCTGCTGCCGTTAAGCCTGCTGCGAAAACTGCTGCGAAGGCACCAGCGGTGGCAAGTGCTGCAAAACCCCTTGCTGCCAAAGCTGCGGTGGCTAAATCACTTCCTAAAGTAGCGGGTGCCAAAGCTGTCGTTAAACCGGTAGCTAAAGGGGCTGCTGTAAAAGCACCTGCCGTAAAAGCGCCTGCAAAAGCCCCCGTTAAAGTCGTTGCCGCTAAAGCCCCGGTCAAAGCCGCTGCTAAACCAGCCGCTAAACCCGCACCAGTAAAAGCCGCTGCGAAACCTGCTGCCGCCAAGCCAGCGGTTAAATCGGCAACATCGTCAGCGTCTACCGTCTCGACTGCAACCGCACCTGCGGCGTCGACTCCAGCGGTAACGGCAACGCCTGCCAGCGCTTCCTAAGGCTGGTCCACCGCGACGCGCAGCACTTGCAGCGCGTCGCGGTTTTCTTGGGCTGCATCCGCGGCAAGCCCCTCCAGCCACGCGACTAAATCCCCTGTAATTCCCGTTGACCAGTCCTGTGTCAGTGTTTCCAGACGCGACAGCAACGTGCGCTCGGCGCTCAACTCCAATCCCTTTACGTGCTCACGCAAGTCTCGCCATTCGATATCATCGACTGCCGCACGTCGCCAATGCGCGCGCAATGCCCTAAGCGGTTGCACCACCTCGTTGTACCACGGCGTGGCCAATTGTCTGATTTCGCACAAACGCTCAGCCGAGCAAACGACGCCCCGTTGCCCTAACCAGGCGCCACATAAGAGCGTGCAAACATTGGCTCCGCTGGCTTGCAGGCGCAGACAAGCCTGCTCAACGCCCGGTCGGGCATAGAGATTAACGGTGAAACTCCAAAGATCAGAAGGCATAGTCATCTACTTGTTTGGAACGAAGCTGGTAGACTCCGCCGCCATTATGATTCGACTTCAAAACCTGACTTTACAGCGTGGCCCGCAACGTCTGCTAGAAGACGCCGAGTTAACGCTGCACGCCGGTCACAAAGCCGGCCTGATCGGTGCCAATGGCGCCGGAAAATCCAGCCTCTTCGCTTTGATGCGGGGTGAGCTTACTCCCGATTCTGGTGACTGCCTGCTGCCCGCCGATTGGCGCATCGCACACATGCGCCAGGAGATCGAGACTCTTGATCGCCTGGCCGTGGATTATGTCCTCGACGGAGACATACGCCTTCGTCAGGCCCAGAGCGATTTGGCGGCTGCCGAGCTGGCTCAAGATGGCTCCGCTCAAGCACGGTTTCACGCGGAGCTGGACGGTGCCGACGGCTACACGGCCGACGCCCGAGCCCGTAAGTTGCTCGCCGGTCTGGGCTTTACCAACGAACAGATGGATCGACAGGTCGGAGATTTTTCCGGTGGCTGGCGTATGCGTTTGAACCTGGCCCAGGCACTGATGTGTCCCTCGGACCTGTTGTTGCTCGATGAGCCCACCAATCACTTGGACCTTGATGCCATTCTATGGCTTGAAGACTGGCTCAAGAGCTACAGCGGTACTTTGCTGCTGATCTCCCACGACCGCGACTTTCTCGATGCAGTGGTTGATCACATCGCCCATGTCGAACAGAAAAAGATCATCCTCTATCGTGGTGGCTACAGCGCCTTCGAGCGCGCTCGCGCCGAGCGTCTGGCCCAGCAGCAGCAGGCGTACGACAAGCAGCAAGTAGCACGCGCGCACATGGAAAAATTCATTGCGCGCTTTAGGGCTCAGGCCACTAAGGCTCGTCAGGCTCAAAGCCGAATGAAAGCCCTTGAACGTATGGAGGAGCTGTCAGCCGCACATGTCGATTCACCGTTCGACTTCACCTTTCGTGAGTCCGATAAAATATCCAGCCCGCTGCTGGATATGTCCGATGCTCGCTTGGGTTACGGCGAAAGGGCTGTACTGGAAAAGGTCAAATTGCAGCTCACACCGGGTGCTCGAATCGGCTTGCTCGGCCCTAACGGTGCGGGTAAATCGACCCTGATCAAAAACCTTGCCGGTGAGCTTGAGCCGTTGAGTGGCCGATTGGTCCGTGGCGAGAACCTTATCGTGGGCTATTTCGCTCAGCATCAGTTGGACTCCCTCGATTCCAAAGCCAGCCCGCTTCTGCATTTGCAGCGTATTGCACCGACCGAGCGTGAACAGACCTTACGCGACTTTCTCGGTGGTTTTGACTTCCGTGGCCCGCGTTTGGACGAACCCGTACTGAATTTCTCCGGTGGCGAAAAAGCCCGATTGGCCTTGTCGTTGATTGCCTGGGGCAAGCCGAACCTGCTGTTGCTCGATGAGCCGACCAACCACCTGGACTTGGAAATGCGCCTGGCATTGACTATGGCGCTTCAGGAGTTCAGTGGCGCGGTGTTGGTGGTTTCTCACGATCGACACCTGCTTAAGAGCACCACAGATGACTTCTTGCTGGTGGCCGATGGCTTGGTGCAGACCTTCGACGGCGATCTTGAAGATTACGCTCGCTGGTTGGTGGACTATCGCCTGCGCAACGCACCGGTCAGCAACACGCCGGTCAATCCTGATAAGACCGACAAAAAAGCCCAGCGCCAACAGGCCGCGGCTTTACGTCAACAGCTGGCGCCGCACAAGCGTGAGGCCGACAAGCTCGAACGCGACCTCGGTACACTGCATGAAAAGCTTGCCACGGTAGAAGCGGGGCTGGCCGATAGCACGAATTACGACGCGGCGAACAAAGACAAACTGCGCGACTTGCTGGCCGATCAGGCCAAGTTGAAAATTCGGGAAGCCGAGTTGGAAGAAACCTGGATGGAAGCGCTAGAGCTGCTGGAAAGCATGCAGGCCGAGTTGGAAGCGCTGTCCTCATAGCTGCCTTCATATACTGCTGAGGTGAAAGATGTTACTTGAAACGTGGCTGGCCTTCTTCGCCGCTTGTTGGGTGATCAGCCTGTCTCCGGGTGCCGGCGCTATTGCGTCAATGTCATGCGGTTTGCGCTACGGTTTTTGGCGCGGTTACTGGAACGCCCTCGGCCTGCAAGTTGCTTTGGTACTGCAAATCGCGATTGTTGCCGCTGGGCTGGGCGCAGTTCTCGCAACATCTGCATTGGCGTTCAGTCTGATCAAATGGTTTGGCGTGTTCTATCTGGTCTACCTCGCCGTCAAACAATGGCGTGCCTTGGCGATCGACATGGCCAATGACGACGCGGTCAGTCCGATCGGTCGTCCACTGAGCTTGGTGATGCGCGGATTTCTGGTGAACATCAGTAATCCGAAGGCGCTGGTGTTCATGCTGGCAATCCTGCCGCAGTTCATTGATCCGATTCGGCCTTTGCTAGCCCAATACTTGATTATTTCTGTGACCATGGTTGTTGTGGATCTGACGGTCATGGCGGGATATACCGGTCTGGCATCGCGGGTACTAAGGTTGTTGCGCACACCTAAACAACAGCGCCGCATGAACCGTACCTTCGCTGGGCTGTTCGTAGGCGCTGCTGCCTTTTTAGCAACTATCCACCGCGTCACGATCTGACCCGCAGACCCTCCCAGCGCCGGTACGGCAACGCATATTGCCGCAGACAGCGAGGGATTGGCTCGCTTGCGAACGCCCGTCATTCTCTCGCTGATTTCCAAAGAAAAACGCGGGCGCTTTCATTGCGCTTTCATTGGCAAGCCCAATAGGTGGCTTGGTCCGACTGTAAGTTGAATCGCCGGATCGTTTAACGGCTGCGGTCGAGCGCGCTCCTGCAAGTTCTTCCCAGAATAGGTACGCTCGCAGCGGTTGCGTTAAGATCCTGCTCATTCCATCCCGTCTTCCCGGTCGACCTAAACATGGCTCCCCGCATTAAAACCCGTGAGCGTATCGTGCATATCAGTCTAGAGCTGTTCAATCAGCAGGGTGAGCGAAGCGTCAGCACCAACCATATTGCGGCGCACATGGAGATTTCTCCGGGCAATCTGTATTACCACTTTCCCAATAAGCAGGCGATTATCGCTGAGCTGTTTGCTGCATATGAAACGCTGGTGGACAGTTTTTTGCGCTTGCCTAAAGGCCGTTTGCCTGGTCTTGAAGACAAGCGCTTTTATCTACGAGAGCTGCTCGACGGCATGTGGCGCTATCGTTTTTTGCACCGTGACCTGGAGCATTTTCTGGAAGCCGATCCAGAATTGGCCGCGCGCTACAGGCGGTTTTCCCAGCGCTGCATGGTTCACGGCATGGCGATCTATGGCGGGTTTGTCGAAGCTGGCATTCTGCAGATGGACAAAGTGCAGATTGAATCGCTGACCCTGAACGTCTGGATTATCCTCACCTCGTGGGTGCGCTTTCTATGCACCACAACCGAAAATGCCACGCGGCTCAGTGAAGAAGCCCTGCGGCGAGGCGTTTACCAAGTGTTGATGTTGGAGTTGGGTTATGTCACCCCACACGCACGCGGTACGGTGAATGCATTGTGCGAAGAATTTTATGTGCCGTTGAACCGGGCGCTGCAAGAAATGAGCTGATGCCTGGGTTTGAATCAACTTTTTCCATAGAGGAGCCTGTCATGTCTATTGCGCAATTGATCAGCTCGGAACAACTGGCTGCCCGCCTGGGGGAACCAGGGTTGGTAATTCTGGATTGCCGCTTCGCCTTGGAAGACCCGGAATATGGCCACAGCAGCTATGCCGAAGGGCATATTGCCGGTGCGCTGTTTGCGGATCTGGAACGTGACTTTAGCGGTCCCGTGACTAAGGGTGTAACCGGCCGGCATCCGTTGCCAAACCCGGTTGATTTGACCCGGCGCTTGCAGGCGTGGGGCGTTAATCAGGACAGCGACATCGTGCTTTACGACGATGCTCCCGGTGCATTCGCCGCGCGGGCCTGGTGGTTGTTGGTGTGGTTGGGCAAGCGCGATGGCTTGTATTTGCTTGATGGCGGATTGAAAGCCTGGCATGCGGCGGGTCAAAAACTCAGTCTGGATGTGCCCGACGTTCAAAAGGGAGCGTTCACCGGGCATGCAGACGAGTCGCTGCTAGTAAGCGCAGAAGCGTTGCAAGCGCGTTTTGGCCAGCCGGAAATGACATTAATCGATGCTCGCGCCGAACCGCGTTTTCGGGGCGAAGTCGAGCCGATCGATCCCGTCGCCGGCCATATTCCCGGCGCAGTGTGTGCCGCATTCAACGAGAACCTTGGGCCGGATGCGCGCTTCTTGCCGGTCGACCAGCTCAAGCGGCGTTTCGCGGCAAAACTGGAAGACCGCTCACCCGAGGATTTGGTGGCTTACTGCGGTTCAGGGGTGACGGCATGCCATAACCTCTTCGCACTGAGCTTGGCGGGCTATCCGATGGGCAAGCTGTACGCCGGATCGTGGAGCGAGTGGATAACCGACCCGACCCATAAAATCGCCACGGGTGCTTGATCAGTGCCACTTCACCTTTCTACAGATGTCGGTGTTTTTTTAGATTTGCCCCAGCGCCCAGCGCAGCAGGAAGAACACCAGCAATCCGCCACCAATTGATGCCAGTAAATTACGGCTGAGGGCGGCGATGGCAATGGTGGCTAATCCTGCCAGCAAATATGCGTTGTTCAGGGTCAGTTGCCAATGTTCGCCGTCGGGCAGGAGCATGCCGGGCACAACAATCGCGGTAAGCACGGCGGTTGGCACGTAATGCAGTCCTTGGCGAACCACCGGCGGGAAGCGCAAATTCGGCCAGGCGAACAAGCTGTAACGCATCAAAAAGGTAATCGAGGTCATGCCGAGGATCAGCCACCAATAGCTCACGAATGCACCTCGTTGCTAGACGTGTCGGCTTGCTCGGTGCACCGACGTTCCAGCAGAACGCCTACCGCTATGCCGCAGGAGGCCGCCGCCATCAATCCGAGTTTGTACGGCCAGGCATGTGTGATCAGTGCTACCGCGCCTGCCGCCAGCGCCGCCGCCACTTGCGGTCGGTTGCGCAGCAAGGGCACGACGATGCCGATAAAAGTTGCGAGCATGGCGAACTCCAACCCCCAGCTGGCCATATTCGGAACGGCTTCGCCAAACAAGACGCCCACCAAGGAACTGCCGACCCAGCAGGTGTACAGCGCGCTGGCGACACCGAGCCAATACCAGTGCGCGAGCGTGGAGCGGCCGTGCACCAGGTAATAACGCTGAACCACCGCAAAGGTTTCATCGGTCAGCCAAAACGCCAACACTACGCGCCAGCGCTGGGGTAGCTCATTCACCTGCGGTTGCAGCGTAGCGCTGTACAGGACGTGACGCAGGTTGACGATGAAGGTGGTCAGCAAAATCACCACCGCACTGGCGCCTGCGCCCATAAGGCTGACGACGATGAATTGCGCGGAACCGGCATAGACGAACAGCGACATGCCAACCGCCTGCCACAGCGATAATCCGCCTGCCCCGGCCAGGGTGCCGAAAATAATGCCAAAAGGCGCAATGCCAACCAGCATTGGAGCGCTGTCGCGAAGGCCTCGGGAAAAAAGTTGATAACGGGACATGGGTCGCTCCTTGAGCCCGCAATAGTAGGCGGTCTAGAAAAGCGCGTCTTGAACGATTGTGCGCTTAGATCAATCAGCGACCTGCGAACCCACGCCATGAGCCGTGCTCAACCAGGACGGAATCCGCCGTTCGAGGTAATAGCTGGGGTTTCTCAGCGAACCCTCAACGAACCCGACATGTCCGCCTCGGGCATGAAGCTCGAAGTGTGTGCTCGATGACAGTTCGTTGGGGTCTGGCACGCTGTGAAGAAACACGAAGGGATCATCGGCCGCGTGAATAATCAGCGTGGGCGTGCGGATTTCTCCTAAAAAATAGCGGCTGGAAGCACGGCGGTAATAGTCTTTGGCATCGACAAACCCGTGCAGCGGCGCCGTGACCCGACCATCAAAATCCCAGAACGTACGCATATTCTCCAGCGACCCCAGCGCTGAAAGCTCGGCCAATCCTTCGCTTAGCCCTTCGTGCTGGAAACGCCGCTGTTTGTCTCGGATGTAGGCGACCATCTCGCGCATGAAGTGCGCCTGGTAGACCTTGGAAAAACCTTGGCCGATCCGATCCGCGCTTTGATCCAGACGAAACGGTACTGAAACCGCGACGGCGCCCTGTAACTCGCTGTTTACGCCTTCTTCCCCGAGGTATTTGAGTAAGACGTTGCCACCGAGGGAGTAGCCGACTGCGTACAACAGCGACAATGGTCGCTTGGCACGGATATGAGCGACAACACTGGCAAGATCCTCGCTGGCGCCGGAGTGGTAGCTGCGTGGCAGCAGATTAGGTTCCCCGGAGCAACCGCGCCAGTTCAACGCCACACTGGCCCAGCCTTGCCAGGCCAACACCTGCTGTAAACCCAGTACATATAGCGAATTCGATGACCCGGTCAGGCCGTGCAACACCAGCACCAGCGGGGTATCCGTTTCGTGCGGGCCGTACCAATCGAGGTCAAGAAAGTCACCATCGGCCAACCACATCCGCTCACGTTCACGCTCAATTCGCGCTTTTTTGCGCCACAGCGGCCCCCATAAAGTTTGCAGGTGCGGATTTCCCAAGCCCAAGGCAGGGATAAAGCGTTCGGCGGGCGTTGGCAAAGCAGATCGGATAGGCACGTTATTACTCATGGCGATTCACGGTTACTGCTTAATCGCTACGTTGCCACAACTGTGGAACGGCGTGCGGAGGTTTTTGACCAACTGTAAGAGCCAGTGTATTGAGAGGTATAACGCGGTTTGCCTAACACGAGGTGTCGCCAACAATTTGCTCCTTGAGTATCGCTTTGAAGCGGTGCGCCAGGCACACCGCTGTCAATTACCGCTGCCACAACGCGTAATAAACCTGACCCGCTTTCTTCTCGCGGTGCAAGCGCCAAGTGCCGGGGACGCCAATAGTTGCCGGTGGTATCTCGCTTTCGGTGTAGACCAACGCTTCATCGGCCAACCAGTTGCGCTCTTCCAGCAGCGCGCAGGCTGTCGGCAACAAGCCTTGGTGAAAGGGCGGGTCGAGGAACACTACATCAAATTGCTCGGCAGGCTGGCCTTCCAAATGGCGCAATGCATCGGTATGGACCAACTGCCCAGTCGTGCAGTCGAGGGCGGTTAAATTGTGCCGCAGGCTGGCGATGGCCCCGCCGCTGGAGTCTAGGGCCAAGGCCATGCTCGCGCCACGGGACAGCGCCTCAAGGTACAGCGCCCCGCTGCCTGCGAACAGATCGAGGACACGAGCGCCTTCGATGGTCGGCGCCAGCCAGTTGAACAAGGTTTCACGTACGCGATCTGGCGTAGGGCGCAGACCGGGAGCGTCAGGGAAAGTCAGGCGACGGCTGCGCCATTGGCCGCCGATGATGCGCAGTTGACCCAGGCCGTTGTGGCCCTTAGGTCTTGGATTAGCCATTAATGCTCCGGTACGCCAAGCAGCTGCTTGACGGGGTTATCTGTAGGGGGCGGTAGCTCCTTTTGCGCGACGGTCGGACCGGCGGTAACAATTACCATTTTGTCCGCGCTCAGGTGCTTGTTCATCGCCGTTTTGACCTGCTCGACCGTGGTGCTCTGGGCTTTCTGCATGAAGTCTTCAAGGAACGTCAGCGGTAAATCATAGAAACCGATAGCGCCCAATTGGCCAACAATCTCGGCATTGCTCGCCGTGGACAGTGGGAAACTGCCGGCCAATTCGCGCTTGGCGTCGTCCAGTTCTTTCTGGGTCGGACCTGTAGCGAGAAAGTCTCGCACGATGCCCTGAACCAGTTTAAGCGTGTTTTCGCTGAGTTCAGCGCGAGTTTGCAAAGCAATCAAAAACGGACCCTGGGCTTCCATTGGCGTGAAACCTGACGAAACACCATAGGTCAGGCCACGTCTCTCACGCACCTCAGTCATCAGGCGGCTGCCGAAACCTCCGCCGCCCAGTATCGAATTGCCCAATGTCAGCGCGACATAGTCCGGGTCATTACGGTCAATTCCCAGCTGCGCGAGCATCAAGTGGGTTTGTTTGGAGGCGAACTCAATGTGGGTTTCGCCCGCTATTGGAGCCACAGGTTCGGCTATTTTTGGCAATGCAGGGCCTTTAGGCAATGCGGCGGATACCTGAGCCGCTATAGCTTCGGCTTCTGATCGAGACAGGTCGCCTACAAGCGCAATCACCACATTGCCCGTTGAGTAAGCCTTGGCGTGGAACGCTTTGAGTTGCGCAACCGTAATCGGGGTCACGCTTTTAGCCGTACCTTCACTTGGGTGCGCGTAAGGGTGCTCTGCATAAAGACGTTCAAAAAGTTCGTTGCCGGCCAACCTGCCGGGGTTTTGTTTTTGATATTCAAACCCGGCCAGCAATTGGTTTTTGATCCGTACCAACGACTCTTTAGGAAACGTCGGTTTGCCCACTATATCGGCGAACAGCTTTAGCGCAGGCTTGCGTTTATCCAAGGCGCTTAGACTGCGCAACGAAACTACCGCCATGTCGCGATAAGCGCCATTGCCAAAGTTCGCGCCCAAACCGTCAAAGCCTTCAGCGATGGCGCCGACATTTTTTCCTGGCACGCCTTCGTTGAGCATGGCGTTAGTCAAGACAGCAATACCGGGAATGCCCTGATCCTGGCTGCTGCCTGCGGCGAAAATCAGGCGCATGTCGAACATGGGCAGCTCGGGAGCTTCAACAAACATGACCTTGGCGCCCTCAGAGGTTTTCCACGTCTGAATGTTCATCTTGCGGTGGGCTGGCGGCTTGCCGTCGAGTTCTTTCAACGATTGCAGAGTGTAGGCCGGAGCCATTGTGTCGGGCGCAGGGTCATTGGCTTTGGCCGAGAGCGTGATGAACAGACCCAGCACCGTGGCCACAGTCAAATGCATAGCCTTGCGCTCAATCATGTTTTTTCTCCTCAGGCAAAACGTGCGCAACGCTAAGACGTTCGCGGATGAAGTAAGTGCGCGCAGCTTTTTGAATATCGGCTGGGGTGACGTGTTTGATCGCGTCCAGTTCTTGGTCGATGAGTTTCCACGACAAGCCGACGCTTTCAAGTTCGCCAATGGTGCTGGCCTGACTGCTGATCGAGTCCCGCTCGAAGACCAGCGCTGCAACCACCTGGGCTTGGACCCGTTCCAGTTCAGCGGAGGTAGGCGGGGTAGTTTTCAATTCATCCAGCAGGCGCCAGATACCTGCCTCGACATCGGCCAAGGTTTTATTTTTCTGCAGGTTAGGCGTGGCGCTGATCATGAACAGACTATCGCCACGGCTGAAAGCGTCGTAACTCGATGAGGCGCTCGCCACTAATTCCTCGCCACGCTCCAGACGTGAGGGGATACGGGCACTGTAGCCACCGTCGAGCAATGCGGAAATCAGGCGCAAGGCATTGACCAAGCTTTTGTCTTCGGCGGTGGCCATGCTTGGAACATTGAAGCCGTATATAAGGCTTGGCAGTTGAGTCTGTACATGTAGGGTAATGAGCCGTTCACCGGGTTCGGCCAGTTCCAGCGGAATTTTCGAGGGCGGTGTCTCCCGACGGGGGATTGGACCGAAGTAGCGTTGCGCCAAGGCTTTCACTTCATCAGGCTGCACATCGCCAACCACTACCAGCGTGGCGTTGTTCGGTACGTACCAGGATTGATACCAATGGCGCAGTTCGGCGACGTCCATTCGATTGAGGTCGGCCATCCAGCCGATGGTCGGGGTGTGATAACCGCTGGCGGGAAAAGCCATTGCTTTGAAGCGCTCGAAGGCTTTCGAAATGGGCTTATCATCGGTGCGCAGCCGACGCTCCTCTTTGATTACTTCGATTTCGCGGATAAATTGCTCGGGCGGCAATAACAGGCTGGCCATCCGATCTGCTTCCAATTCGAAGGCTACGCCCAGACGATCACGAACCAATACTTGGTAATAGGCGGTGTAGTCGTCACTGGTGAAAGCGTTTTCTTGTGCGCCGAGGTCACGCAGGATCAACGAAGCTTGGCCAGGACCGAC
Source organism: Pseudomonas sp. 10S5 (assembly GCF_035019745.1). Classification (NCBI taxonomy): domain Bacteria; kingdom Pseudomonadati; phylum Pseudomonadota; class Gammaproteobacteria; order Pseudomonadales; family Pseudomonadaceae; genus Pseudomonas; species Pseudomonas sp. 10S5. The sequence goes on along the minus strand of NZ_JASJVL010000015.1, from coordinate 59,899 downwards.
GTGCTTACTGCCTTTGAACATCATGTGTTCAAGGGCGTGGGACAAACCGGTCTTGCCGGGAGTTTCATAGCTGGAGCCGACTTTGTACCACACCTGGGAAACCACCACGGGGGCGCGGTGATCTTCGCGAACGATGACTTTAAGGCCATTATCCAAAGTGAATTCGTGGGTAGATTGCGGAACTGCGGCCAGTGCTGAAAAAGGCAGACAAACCGCGCTGAACAGCAGGCCTGCAGCGCGGCGGGAGAAAGCATTCATTCGTGTTTGAACCTGTGAGGCGGCCTGCTTGAACTTAGCGTAGGCGGGCGCGGAGGTGCTAGGATACGGGTCCGTTTGGCTGCCGACCACGGCTAGAGCAGTTCTTGTGTTGTTACTTGTGTTTTAGTAGCTGATTGAGCGCCGACAAATCCGCAGAAATGACGTTTTCAGGCCCGTTTATTCTTTGCTTATCTATAGCTGAGTGTGAACAAGGCGGGTCAAAAGCAGTCTGTTTCGCATTGACAGAACTTCCAGACCCGCCGTTATGGCGCGTCGCTACCTTGAGATAGCCGTCCTCCATGTTTGGTTCCAATGACGACAAGAAGACCTCAGCTCCGGCTGCAGAGAAGAAAGGCCTATTCGGTTGGCTGCGCAAAAAGCCGCAGGAAACCGCTGCCGATCAGCCTCAAGACGAAACTTCAGCAGCGCCCGAGCCGGCCATCGACCAGGCTCAGGTGGCCGTTGATCCGTCATTCGCGTCGCAGTTAGAGCCTGGGACTCTGCTCGATCCTGCGGTACAAGCGCATCCGCCCGAAAGCCTTGCGCCCAAACCCTGGCTGGTGTTGCCGGTTGCAGAAGAGTCCGTTGCTTTGGTTGACGAGCGTGAACCCCACGTAACGCCCGCGATCGCGCCGCAGGATAATTCAACCGTGCAGCCGCTGCCTGGAGTGATCGCTGAACCGCTAGTTGCGGTTGACCCGGTGCCGGTACCCGAGCCGGTCATCGTCTCTGAAGCACCGGTCAAGTCTGAGCCGATTATCGTCGTCGAAGCACTCGCCGTTGCGGCGCCCGTTTCACTTTCCGCACTGGAGGTTGAATCGGCACCCACCGAAGCCAACAAAATAGGATTTTTCGCCCGTCTCAAACAGGGATTGTCGAAAACCAGCGCCAGTCTTGGCGAGGGCATGGCCAGCTTGTTTCTCGGCAAAAAGGCCATTGACGATGACCTGCTCGAAGAAATCGAAACCCGCTTATTGACCGCTGACGTGGGCGTCGAAGCCACGTCCGTGATCATTCAAAGCCTGACCCAAAAAGTCGCGCGCAAGCAGTTGACCGACAGTGACGCCCTTTATAAATCCTTGCAAGACGAGCTGACCGCACTGCTCAAGCCGGTTGAACAGCCGCTGGTAATCACCGGTCAGCAAAAGCCATTTGTGATTTTGGTGGTGGGCGTCAACGGCGCGGGTAAAACCACTACCATTGGCAAGTTGGCGAAGAAACTTCAGCTCGAAGGCAAGAAGGTCATGCTGGCGGCTGGCGACACTTTCCGCGCAGCGGCCGTGGAGCAATTGCAGGTGTGGGGCGAGCGCAACAATATTCCAGTCATCGCCCAGCATACTGGCGCTGACTCGGCTTCGGTTATCTTCGATGCGGTGCAGGCCGCCAAGGCACGGGGTATCGATGTGTTGATCGCCGATACTGCTGGCCGTTTGCATACCAAAGACAACTTGATGGAAGAATTGAAAAAAGTTCGCCGGGTCATGGGCAAGCTTGACATTGAGGCGCCCCATGAGGTTTTGCTAGTGCTGGATGCCGGCACCGGGCAAAACGCGATCAATCAGGCCAAGCAATTCCACCAGACCGTGACCCTGACCGGTTTGGCGCTGACGAAACTCGACGGCACGGCCAAGGGCGGCGTTATTTTTGCGCTGGCCAAGCAATTCGGGTTGCCGATCCGTTATATCGGCGTCGGTGAAGGCATCGACGATTTACGCACTTTTGAAGCCGAACCCTTTGTTCAAGCTCTGTTTGCCGAGCGGGAGCGCACATGATTCGTTTTGAACAAGTCGGAAAACGTTATGCAAATGGTCATGTGGGTCTGCACGAGCTGAGCTTTCGAGTCCGTCGCGGTGAATTCTTATTCGTCACCGGCCACTCGGGGGCGGGTAAAAGTACGTTGTTGCGCCTATTGCTGGCGATGGAGCGGCCCACCACTGGCAAGCTGTTACTTGCAGGCCAGGATCTAGGGAAAATCAGCACCGCTCAGATTCCTTATTTGCGTCGCCAGATAGGGGTGGTCTTTCAGAATCACCAATTGTTGTCTGACCGTACGGTGTTCAATAACATTGCCTTGCCTTTACAAATCCTGGGTTTGTCCAAAGGCGAAGTCACAAAACGCGTCGATTCGGCCTTGGAGCGCGTTGCGCTCTCCGACAAAACCGATCTCTACCCTGGCGACTTATCCACCGGCCAGCAACAGCGCGTCGGTATAGCTCGAGCCATTGTCCACCGCCCAGCCTTACTGCTGGCGGATGAGCCGACCGGTAATCTCGATCCACGACTGGCAGCCGAAATCATGGGCGTGTTCGAAGATATCAACCGTCTCGGCACCAGCGTGTTGATCGCCAGTCACGACTTGGCGCTGATTGCAAGGATGCGTCATCGTATGCTGACCCTGCAACGCGGTCGATTGATCGGTGACGGGGAGGCGGCGGTATGAGTGCTACACGTACCCCAAAAGTATCGGAGCGGGTTTCACCCAAGGCCGCCGAACCGGCGCCGCAGAAAAAGAAAAAGCAGCACGATGACGACGATGGCCCCGATTTCAGCGCACAGTTGAATGCGTGGCTCGAAGCGCATCGCTCAAGCATGGTTGATAGTTTGCGGCGTCTGGGCAAACAGCCAATTGGCAGTTTTTTTACCTGTCTGGTGATGGCCATTGCGCTGAGCTTACCCATGGGATTGTCGCTGCTGCTAAGCAATGTTGAGCGGCTAGGCGGCTCCTGGCAGCGTGCGGCGCAGATCTCACTTTATTTAAAGCTTGATGCTGACGTCAGTGATGGCGAGCAACTGCGTGAACAGATTAAAGGCATGCCCGGCGTTGCCGACGCGGAGTACATCAACAGTGATCAGGCGTTGGCTGAGTTTCAGCAGCAATCAGGATTGGGTGAAGCCCTTAAGGAGCTGCCGCAGAACCCACTTCCGGGTGTGGTGTTAGTCACGCCGCAGGAAGTCGATAAACCAGCGCTCGAAGCGTTGCGCGGTCGCCTTGCGCAACTACCCAAGGTGCAACAGGCTCAGCTCGACCTGGTGTGGGTTGAGCGGTTGGCCGCGATTTTAAAGCTGGGTGATCGTTTTGTTTTCGGCCTAACGGTATTGCTGGTATTGGCGCTGCTTTTGGTAATTGGTAACACAATTCGTTTGCACATCGAAAATCGCCGAACCGAGATCGAAGTTATCAAATTGGTGGGCGGTACAGACAGTTATGTACGTAGACCTTTTTTGTATATGGGCGCGCTGTATGGCTTAGGGGCAGGTTTTCTGTCTTGGGGCGTACTTGCTTATGGGTTGAATTGGTTAAACGATGCTGTAATTGGACTCGCCGGTTTGTACGGAAGTGACTTCTCTCTGGCCGGCGTACCTGCAGCCGATGGTCTGTCTCTCTTGCTTGGAGCCGTGTTGTTAGGGTATATCGGTGCTTGGATTGCGGTAGCCCGTCACTTAAGAGAGCTGGCGCCTCGTTAATTTTTACCTTGTGTTGACACATTCAGCGGTTTCGGGAACTTGTCTACTGGTTCCCCGGTCAATTTCGCAGTGCTGAACTGCACATGTCATGTGAGTCGGAGGTTTTTTTCGTATGACCACTTCTTTACAACCTGTTTATGCATTAGTTCCAGGCGCAAATCTGGAGGCCTACGTGCAGACGGTCAACAGCATTCCATTGCTGACGCCTGAACACGAGCGTGAACTGGCTGAGAGTCTCTATTATGAGCAGGATCTTGGGGCTGCTCGTCAGATGGTCCTCGCCCACCTGCGTTTTGTTGTACACATCGCACGCAGCTATTCTGGATATGGTCTGGCCCAGGCTGACCTGATTCAGGAAGGTAACGTTGGCTTGATGAAGGCCGTCAAACGCTTCAACCCTGAAATGGGTGTGCGTTTGGTGTCGTTTGCCGTGCATTGGATCAAAGCAGAAATTCACGAATTCATCCTGCGCAATTGGCGCATTGTCAAAGTCGCCACAACCAAGGCGCAGCGCAAGTTGTTCTTCAATCTGCGCAGCCAGAAAAAACGTCTGGCTTGGCTGAACAACGAAGAAGTCCATCGTGTGGCGGAGAGCCTCGGTGTAGAGCCCCGCGAAGTGCGTGAGATGGAAAGTCGTTTGACGGGCCATGACATGGCCTTCGACCCGGCTGCTGAAGCGGATGACGACAGTGCTTTTCAGTCGCCTTCCAATTACCTCGAAGACCACCGTTACGACCCGGCCCGCCAGTTGGAAGACTCCGACTGGACCGATACCTCCAACGCCAATTTGCATCAAGCGCTGGAAGTTCTGGACGATCGCAGCCGCGACATTCTTTATCAGCGCTGGTTGGCTGAAGAGAAGGCTACGCTGCACGACTTGGCACAGAAGTACAACGTTTCCGCCGAACGTATTCGTCAGCTGGAAAAAAGCGCTATGAATAAGCTGAAACTGTCGATCGCTGCGTAAACCGCTACTCGACACACAAAAACGCCCCGTTCAGAGATGATCGGGGCGTTTTTTGTGTACGTCGTATCAATATCTGTAGGAGCCCCGGTTTTTGGTATTTAAAACTTGCGGCTATGGTTCAACCCCACCAGATAGTCATCCCCACCCAACTGACGCATCTGCTGGCGAATCCAGCTCGCGCGACGCGACACGTAGCTGCTGGGATGGCTAGCGCTCCATTCGCGGGGGTTGGGCAATACGGCGGCGAGGGCGCTGGCTTGTTGCGTAGACAGCGCAGCTGCGCTCACACCAAAATGATGCCGCGCTGCCGCTTCAGCACCGAACACCCCGTCGTCCCACTCGACGCTATTGAGGTAAACCTCAAGAATCCGTTGCTTGGACCAAAACACTTCGATCAAGCCGGTGAACCACACTTCCAGCCCTTTGCGCAGCCAACTGCGGCCCGACCATAAAAACAGATTTTTCGACACTTGCTGGCTTAACGTACTGGCGCCACGCACCGAGCCACCGAGTTCGTTATGCGCTATAGCCGCTTGAATCGCCTCGACATCGAAGCCCCAATGTTCGGCGAATTTCTGATCCTCTCCCGCAATCACAGCCACTTTGAGGTCGTTGGAGATCTTGTCCCACGGCTGCCAAGTGCGCTGCAACGTGATCGGCTGGGCGTCGGACCAGGATTCTATCTTTCTTTCAACCATGAGCGCGGTGCCAGGCGGAGGCACCCAGCGAAAGATCAATACCAGTACGATACTAGCCGTTGCGAACCAGAACAGGACTTTGACGAGGCGACTAAAGAGGACGCGCAGCATAGAGATGGCTTGGCCGGAGCTGTTGGGCGGGCCATTATACAGACCCTGAGCAAATGACAACCGTTGACTGGAGTTCGACATGTTTCGTGGCTTTTTGATGTTAGCCGCTTTTTTTGGCTTTACCGGTGTTGCCCTCGGCGCGTTCGCGGCACATGGGCTGAAGAACCGGCTCAGCGCCGAGTACTTGGCAATTTTCCATACGGGCGTGCTGTACCAACTTATTCACAGCCTGGCCTTGCTTGCAGTCGCATTAATTGCCATCCAGATTCCCGGCCGCTTGGTGACGTGGGCAGGGATCTCGTTTGCCATCGGCATTCTGCTGTTTTCCGGCAGTCTCTATGCGTTAACGCTGACGGGTGTCAGCAAGCTCGGCATCATCACCCCTTTTGGCGGCTTGGCGTTCTTGGTCGGTTGGGCTTTGCTCGGTCTAACGGCGTGGCGTTTGGGTGGTGTTTAAACCATGCAGTCCTGACTCTCAAGGCCAGCTTGAGACCAATGGCTCGGCTTTGCCTTGGTCATACGTACTGATCGGGCTAGAATGCTTGCCCCTAAAATGATGGCTGCTGCCCGCATGCGCATTCAGTTGAACGGTGAGTCTTTTGAGATGCCCGATGGCGAATCCGTCGCGGCGTTGCTAGTCCTTCTGGACCTGACAGGACGCAGAGTTGCGGTCGAACTCAATATGGATATTGTCCCGCGCAGCCAGCATGTTTCCACGACCCTGCGCGAAGGCGATCAGGTTGAAGTGGTCCACGCTATCGGCGGCGGTTAATCTGCGCCGAGCCACCAGCGGCCGTCTAACCCAGTTTAAAACTTGCACGAACCTCAACCCTGAAGAGGATTTTCGATGAACAACTTTCGCACCGACAAGCCCTTCGTCCTGGCCGGGCGTACATTCCAGTCGCGCCTGTTGGTCGGTACTGGCAAATACCCGGATATGGAGTCCACCCGTCTGGCGATTGAAGCTTCGGGCGCCGAAATTGTGACCGTCGCCGTTCGCCGAACGAATCTTGGGCAGAACCCGGGCGAGCCGAACCTATTGGATATCCTGCCGCCGGATCGTTACACCATCCTGCCCAATACAGCTGGTTGCTATGACGCCGTCGAAGCCGTGCGCACCTGCCGTCTGGCCCGTGAATTGCTCGATGGCAAGAATCTGGTGAAGCTCGAAGTATTGGCCGATCAAAAAACCTTATTCCCCAACGTGATCGAAACCCTCAAGGCCGCAGAGATTCTGGTCAAAGACGGTTTCGACGTCATGGTTTATACCAGCGATGATCCAATCATTGCCCGCCAGTTGGCTGAAATCGGCTGCATCGCGGTCATGCCCCTAGCGGGTCTGATTGGTACCGGCTTGGGTATTTGCAACCCGTACAACCTGCAAATCATCCTCGAAGAAGCCAAAGTACCGGTGCTGGTCGACGCAGGTGTCGGTACGGCATCCGACGCGACCATCGCCATGGAGTTGGGCTGTGAAGCCGTGCTGATGAACTCTGCCATCGCCCACGCGCAAAATCCGGTGATGATGGCTGAAGCCATGAAGCACGCGATTGTCGCCGGTCGCTTGGCGTACCTCGCCGGGCGGATGCCAAAAAAACTTTATGCCAGCGCCTCCTCGCCGCTGGATGGTCTGATCAAGTAAGAGCCCGTTGATGACTGATTCGTTAGAAGCTGCACCGATCCCGGAAGAAGGCGAAGAGCGCCAACACCGCCGCATCAAGAGTTTCGTCATGCGTGCGGGGCGCATGACCGAAGGCCAGCAGCGTGGCCTCGACCAAGGTCGCCCGCTGTTCGTGCTACCGCTGATGGATGCGCCCGTGGATTTCGATCAGGCATTTGGTCGTTCTGCCCCGCGCACGCTGGAGATCGGGTTCGGCATGGGCCATTCGTTGCTGGAAATGGCAGCAGCCTCGCCTGAGCACGACTTTATAGGTGTTGAAGTACATCACCCCGGCGTCGGTGCGCTGCTCAACGGCGTACTCACTCAGGGCCTGACCAACGTGCGGGTTTACGAGTGCGACGCCATTGAGGTGCTCAACCGTTGCATCGCCGATAACAGCCTCGACCGCTTGATGCTGTTTTTCCCGGACCCGTGGCATAAAAGCCGCCATCACAAACGCCGCATCGTGCAGCCCGACTTCGCTGAGCTGGTGCGTAGCAAGCTGAAGGTCGGCGGTATTTTGCACATGGCCACTGATTGGGAGCCGTATGCCGAATACATGCTGGAAGTGATGAACGTCGCGCCGGGTTATCGCAATCAGGCCGAAGACGGTAAATGCGTGCCACGCCCAACCGAACGCCCTATCACCAAGTTTGAACGCCGCGGTGAAAAGCTCGGGCACGGCGTGTGGGATTTGAAGTTCAAAAAGCTTTAATGATCACCCTGTAGGGCGAATCGTTGTAGGCGCCGCACTTAGCGGCGATCTGCAATTACCCCGATCAATACCAACACCACCAACAACACTGGCGCCAAGCTGTAGTTGTTGAACTGGCTCAGGCCACGAATTACCCATGGGGTAGCATAAATCAACGCAGCTCCGCTGCCGATGGTGCACAGCAACGCCATCACCGGTATCCGTAACGCACCAGCCAAGCCGCTGATGCGCCCATCGATCCAGCCTTTTATGTCCGCGCCGAACAACACCAACAGGCAACCGACCAACGCCAACGAAATTTCGGAAAGGTTACTGCGGCTCCAGCGCGAAACGGTGGCCAGCAGGTCGAGTACAAGATCCATGCAAGAAAGTCCTTAGGTCAAAAAATAGTGCAGTAGGTCGTTTAGAAACAATTGGCCTTGCGCGCTTGCGACCAGCCGCGTCGGGTCAGGGTTCATAAGACCACGCTGTTCGGCCTGTTGCCGGGCGCCGGCCAGGGTGCTGAGGCTTAGACCGGTACGTTGGGGAAATAGCTCGGAGGCGACGCCATTTGTCAGGCGCAGCGCGTTCATCAGGAAGTCGAAGGGCATTTCTTCGAGACTGACCAGTTTCTCTCCCGCCTTGAAGGCTTTGTCCGGGTTCAGGTAGTCCTTGGGCAGCCGGGTTTTCCAGGTGCGCACGATACGGCCGTCTGGATGGCTAAGTTTGCCGTGAGCACCCGCGCCTATCCCGATGAAGTCGCCGAAGCTCCAGTAATTCAGGTTATGCCGCGCGGCTTTTTCCGGTTGGGCGTAGGCCGACACTTCGTATTGGGCGTAACCGTGTTCAGCCAGCAGCGCCTGCCCGGCCTCTTGAATGTCCCAGAGAACATCGTCTTCTGGCAGGATCGGTGGTTGATTCCAGAACACCGTGTTGGGCTCAAGCGTCAGTTGGTACCAAGACAGATGAGTAGGTGCCAGTACGATGGCTTGGCGTAAATCGCTTAGCGCGTCGTTTTGCGACTGATCGGGCAAGCCATGCATCAGGTCTAGATTAAAGTTATCAAAACCGGCCTTGCGCGCCATATCGGCGGCGCGAATCGCTTCGTCGCCGTTATGAATACGTCCCAACGCTTTGAGCTTCTCTTCTTGGAAACTCTGAATGCCGATGGACAGTCGATTGATGCCCAAGCCACGATAGGCGCTGAATTTGGCTTGCTCAAACGTGCCGGGATTGGCTTCCAGGGTGATTTCGATTTCGCTGGAGAAACGAACGCGCTGCTCCACGCCTTTGAGGAGGCGGCCCAGGGCGTTAGCACTAAACAGGCTCGGGGTTCCGCCGCCAAAAAAGATCGAACTCAGCTCGCGTCCATGAACCTGTGGCAAGTCTTGGTCAAGGTCCGCCAGCAATGCATCAACGTATTCCTGCTCCGGCAATACCGGGCTGGCCGTGTGCGAGTTGAAGTCGCAATATGGGCATTTGCGCACGCACCAAGGGATATGAACGTAAAGGGCCAAGGGTGGTAGATGCGGCAGGGCGATCCGAGGCGCTTGCGACGAAAATCCGGCTTCGCCCAAAAAAAGCGGCTGTACGGACGGATCCTGAGTCATTGCAAACCCAGGCGCTGACGCAATAGCAACATGGCGCGAGCGCGGTGGCTGAGCTGATTTTTTTCGACGCCGCTGAGTTCGGCGCTGGAACAATCGCGTTCAGGCACCCAAAACAGAGGGTCATAGCCAAAGCCGTGTTCGCCGCTGGCGGCTGTCAAAATTCGCCCATGCCACAGGCCCTCACACAGTATTGGCAACGGGTCGTCGGCGTGGCGAACCAATGCCAGGACGCAAACGAACTGCGCATGGCGCTGGTCTAGGGGCACGTCTTTGAGTGCCTCTAGCAATTTGGCGTTGTTGGCTTCATCGCCTTGGCCATCAGCGTAGCGAGCCGAATAGATCCCCGGCGCGCCACCCAGAAAGTCGACAGCCAGTCCCGAGTCATCGGCCAACGAAGGCAGCCCGGAAATTTTCGCCGCGTTGCGCGCCTTGAGAATCGCGTTTTCGACGAATGACAGACCCGTCTCTTCCGGCTCAATTTCGCTGAATTCACCGATTGAGCGCAGGTGCACGGACCCACCAAGCATGGCCTGGAGCTCTTTGAGTTTGCCAGCGTTGTGGCTAGCCAATACGAGTTGCGTCAAGTTCATCATTCGCCTGGAAAAAGTTCTTGATCGAAGCTGAAGCTGTGGGTGTCTTCACCAGCTTTGACGTTGATAGAAAAGGTCAGCGTTTCCTGCTGTTCAATTGGAAATTGCGCGATGTAATACACTGCATCGTTTTCTGCGAGCTGCTTGAACGTCAGGGTCAGGTTACGCCCAGTCAGGTCTTTCACCGTCCCGGTGATATTCGCGACCACCGTTTTTCCACCCTTAACCGCCGCGATGTTCAGCACGCCTTGATTTTTGCTCCGGATCAAACCGGCTGCGGCGGCCACATCCGGCTGCAAATAACTGGAGGTGATCGCGCTGTAATGTAAGGTCGTATCGCCGAAGACTTCTTTACGTTCAGGTTTGGCGTAATCAGCGGCAATGGCTGGTAAAGCTAGGCATATAGCGCAGATAAACAGGGCTAAGCGGCGCATGAATATTCTCCTTGTTATCGAGGACTCTTTAGGAACCAGCTTGCCGGCTAGAGGGCTGACGGTTGTGTCAGGTCTGGCGCTTTGTCCACAAGCTGGCTCCTGCAGAAAAAGGTTACTCGGGTTATATCGCGATCTGATGGTCTTGCAGACCAGGGCTGCTGACGCGATAAATGCCGATCTCGCCCAATAGATTAGGCCATAGCTTACTGGCCCAGCCGTGACGATGCTGCTGATCGACGGCCAGTCGGTCAATTACTCGTGCGTCGCGGCCACGGCAAAGCGCTTCAAAGTCTTCAAAGGTGCAAAAGTGAATGTTCGGCGTGTTGTACCAAGTGTATGGCAGAAAATCCGAGACCGGCATCCGACCCTTGCTCGCCAGATACCAGCGGCAACGCCAATGACCAAAGTTGGGGAAGGTGATGATGCATTGACGACCTACGCGCAGCATTTCGTCGAGAATTCGGTCTGGGTAACTCACCGCTTGCAGCGCTTGAGTCATGACTACGATGTCGAAACTGTTGCTGGCGAAGTTGCCGAGGCCTTTGTCCAGGTCCTGCTCAATGACGTTGACGCCCTTACCCACGCACAGTGCAATGTTGTCGGCGTCGTTTTCAAGGCCGTAGCCGGTGACTTGTTTGTTATCGCGCAGCCAAGCTAGCAGTTCGCCGTCACCGCAACCGAGGTCAAGCACTCGGCTACCGGCAGGGATCCAGTCTTGGATGATTTCCAGGTCGGCTCTCATGGTTTCCTCAAAGTGCAATTCGGTTCATGTAGCTGGTGAAGGCCTGCAGGTAGCGTGGGATCGGGATCAGGAAGGCGTCGTGGCCTTGGGGTGCGTCGATCTCCAAGTAGCAGACATTCTTTTTGGCGGCCATCAGCGCATCCACCAGTTCCCGAGAACGGGCTGGCGAGAAGCGCCAATCGGTGGTGAAAGAAATTACGCAGAAGTCGGCTTTGGCCCCTGCGAGGGTTACTGCAAGGTTATCGCCGTGGCTCGCTGCCGGATCGAAATAGTCTAGCGCCTTGGTCATCAACAAGTAGGTGTTGGCGTCAAAGCGACCGGAGAACTCTTCTCCCTGATAGCGCAAATAGCTTTCAACCTGAAACTCGACGCTGTGAAAATCGTAGTTAAGCTTTTCGCTTTTCAAGCCCCGGCCGAATTTCTCGCCCATGGAATCATCGGACAAATAAGTGATGTGCCCAACCATTCGCGCCAGCATCAAGCCGCGTTTAGGGATGACGCCATGTTCCTGGAAGTAACCGCCATGAAACTCGGGGTCTGAGAGAATCGCTTGCCGTGCCACTTCGTTGAACGCAATGTTTTGTGCAGATAACTTAGGCGCCGAAGCAATTGCCAGGCAGTGACGAATCCGCTCGGGATAGCTGATGGTCCACTGCAATGCTTGCATGCCGCCCAGGCTGCCGCCGACCACTGCTGCCCATTGCGCAATACCCAGCTTGTCAGCGAGACGTGCCTGGCTGTTGACCCAGTCTTCGACAGTCAGTACTGGGAAGTCGGCGCCGAACGGCTTACCCGTCTCGGGATTAACGCTGCTTGGACCTGTGGAACCGTTACAACCGCCAAGGTTATTCAGGCTGACGACGAAGAACGTGTGCGTGTCGATAGGTTTTCCGGGGCCAATGCAGCTGTCCCACCAGCCTGGCTTGCGCTCATCGACGCTATGGAAACCCGCCGCATGATGGTGACCGGAGAGTGCGTGACACACCAGCACTGCGTTACTGCCTGCAGCATTGAGCTGGCCGTAGGTTTCGTAAATCAAGTCGTATGCAGGCAGCGAGCGACCGCAGGCCAGCGCCAACGGCTCGCTAAAATGCGCCAGTAGCGGCGTGACAAGACCAACCGAATCGGGGGGGAAGACCGTAGGCATCGATCCTGCTCTCGCGTAAATGAGGCGTAAGTCTAAAGACCGCTGCCCCTACCGGCAAGCAAAGCGCCATGCACATTCTTCAATGTGGGGCCAAAGGCGGCGATTGAGGCCGGAACAGCCTTCAGGCGTAAACCGCACCAACCGGTCCTCGGCCGATTACAGCCTTCGGCAGCTCCAGCGCGGTCAATGCAATATCAGATCAGGCGCCACAACACTTCAGGCATCCCTACGTAAGAAGCCAGCGCTGGCATCACGTAGGATTGGATCACTTGAATCGCGATAAAGGCGAATATTGGCGAAATATCCATGCCGCCGAGGTTCGGGACCAGGCGACGGAAGGGCGCCAATACGGGTTCGCTAATTTGGTAGGCCAATTCTGCCGCTGGATTATGGCTGCCGGGTGCGACCCAGGAAACGATCACCATGACGATCATCGCTACCCAAAAGATTTTCAGGAACAGCGACGTAACGCCGATGATCGACCAGATCAACAAGTGTGGGATATCGCCAATAGCACCGTAGGTCATCGCTAGTACCAAGGCCATCAATAGCGCTTGGACAATGATCGCCAGCAAAAGGGATGAAGTGTCCAGCCCGAACACGCTAGGGATAATCCGACGAATAGGCTTGAGTAGCGGCTGCGTAGCACGCACCGCGAACTGGCAGAGCGGGTTGTAGAAGTTGGCTTTGACCAGTTGTAAAACGAAGCGCAACAAGACAATAGCGAGGTAGAGACTGACCAGGGTCTGGATAACGAAAGTCATGGCGCCAGTGAGTGCATTCATACGTAGTTCCTTATTTGCCTAGCTGTTCGGCCATTTCTGCCGAACGATGCGCGGCAGCAGTGAGTGCTGTGTCGACCAAGGCTTCAAAGCCTCCAGCCTGGAATGATTTGATAGCCGCCTCTGTGGTGCCCGCAGGCGAGGTCACACGGCGTCGCAGCTCGGCAGCATCAACATCGCTGCCAGTAACCATCAGCGCGGCACCTAGGGCCGTCTGCTTGGTCAGTTGGACTGCAATGTCCCTGGGTAAGCCAAGTTTTTCGGCTGTCGCCGTCATTGCTTCAATCAACAGGAAAAAATACGCCGGACCGCTTCCTGACACGGCAGTGACGGCATCCAGCTGGCGTTCATCGTTGAGCCATAACGCGATACCGACCGCCGAGAGCAATTGTTCGGCTTGCGCGCGTTGCTCGCTGGTCACTTTGCCGTTAGCGAACAAGCCGCTCACACCCTGGCGCAGGAGCGATGGAGTATTGGGCATGCAGCGCACAATCGGGTGGTCACCCAGCCAGATACTCATACTGGCGCTGGTGATGCCCGCAGCTACCGACACTACCAATTGATGGGGCTTCAAGTTCGGGCGAAGAGCGATACACATCGCTTTCATCATTTGCGGTTTGACCGCTATTAGCACCACGTCCGCGCCTTCGATGGCTTCGGCGTTATCGGCAAAAAGTTCAATGCCGTGCTCGGCAGCGACCTTGGCGCGGGTTTCGGCGCTCGGATCGCTGGCGCGGATTAACGCGGCCTCCACACCTTGGGCGCGCAGTCCGCCGATTAGGCTGGTGGCCATGTTGCCTGCACCGATAAAGGCAATACGAGTCATGCTCATCACTGGCTTCCTGTTAGCAAATAGGGTTATGGCTGCCCGTAGTCACGGGCGCCAAAAAGGGCAGTACCGATGCGAACCCAAGTGGCGCCTTGTCCGATGGCGGCCTCCAGGTCGTGGCTCATGCCCATCGAAAGGGTATCCAGGGGCAGGTTCAGGCTATTTTTCAAGCGGCCCACTGCAGCAAATGCGGCGTTTTGTGCCCCGATGTCGTCGGTGGGTTCAGGGATCGCCATCAGCCCACGCAATTTCAAGCGCGGCAGCGCACTGATCGCCGCGGCCAACTCAGGCAGGTCTTGGGGCGTGCAGCCAGACTTGCTCGCTTCGCCGCTGACATTAATTTGTATACAGATGTTGAGCGGTGGCAGTTCAGCCGGACGTTGCTCGGACAGCCGTTGTGCAATTTTCAAACGATCCACGGAGTGCACCCAAGCGAAGTGCTCAGCAATAGCGCGAGTCTTGTTCGATTGAATGGGGCCGATGAAATGCCAACACAAGGGCAGGTCCGCTAATTCAAGCTGTTTGCTCAGGGCTTCCTGGAGGTAATTTTCGCCAAAATCGCGTAGGCCAGTGGCAAATGCTTCGCGCAGCGCCGCCGCCGGTTTGGTTTTACTTACGGCCAATAGGCCAATTGTGCTCGGATCCCGTTGCGCGACAAGGGCCGCAGCGCGAATTCGCTCATCAACTTGGGAAACGTTGTCTGCTATCGTGGACATTGATTTGCGCCAGCAGGGCTAAAGTCTGCGGCATTCTATGTGATTGGGGAGCTCTATGGATATTACCGAGCTGCTGGCCTTCAGTGCCAAGCAGGGCGCGTCAGATTTGCACTTATCCGCTGGCCTGCCACCGATGATTCGTGTCGACGGTGATGTGCGACGTATAAATTTGCCTGCGCTGGACCAAAAAACAGTCCAGAGCCTGATTTACGACATCATGAACGACAAGCAGCGTAAAGACTTCGAGGAGTTTCTGGAAACGGACTTCTCCTTCGATGTGCCTGGCGTTGCGCGCTTTCGGGTCAACGCCTTCAACCAGAATCGCGGCGCTGGTGCGGTATTTCGGACTATTCCATCCAAGGTCCTGAGCATGGATGATTTAGGCATGGGCGAAGTGTTTCGCAAGATTACCGAAGTCCCTCGCGGGCTGGTATTGGTCACCGGACCGACCGGTTCAGGAAAGTCCACTACGCTTGCGGCGATGATCGATTACCTAAACAGCACCAAGCATCACCATATTCTCACCATCGAAGACCCAATCGAGTTCGTACACGAATCGAAGAAGTGCCTGGTCAACCAGCGTGAAGTGCATCGCGATACATTGGGTTTCGCCGAAGCACTGCGTTCGGCTCTGAGGGAAGATCCGGACGTCATCCTGGTCGGCGAAATGCGTGACCTGGAGACCATTCGACTGGCGTTGACTGCCGCTGAAACGGGGCACTTAGTCTTTGGCACGCTGCACACCACCTCTGCAGCGAAAACCATCGATAGGGTGGTTGATGTGTTTCCGGCGCAAGAAAAGTCCATGGTGCGATCAATGCTGTCTGAGTCGTTGCAGGCTGTAATCTCTCAAACGCTGCTAAAGAAGATCGGCGGTGGGCGGATTGCAGCTCACGAGATCATGATTGGCACGGCGGCCATTCGTAACTTGATTCGCGAAGATAAAGTGGCGCAGATGTATTCGTCGATTCAGACCGGCGGTTCATTGGGCATGCAGACGTTAGACATGTGCTTGAAGGATCTGGTGAACAAAGGGTTGGTGACTCGCGAAAGCGCTCGGGAAAAGGCCAAGACCCCGGACAACTTCTAAAAGCGCCAGATTATACTTTTGGGATTTAAGGGAAAATCGACGCGCCGAAGGGGCCTTCGGCGCGTCCTGCTGCGGCTTGAAGCCGCTAGCCGATCAACGCTGGCTTAGACGCAACGTAGGTTTTGAAGATTGCTTCGGCAACACTCGCTTGGCTAGCACGTAATGGTCGTCCCAGTACGGTTTGCTCAGCGTGTCGATCGTCACGGCCTTGCCCCGGCGTGGCGCATGGATAAAACGATTGTTGCCCAAGTAAATAGCAACGTGATTTACCTGATGGCCTTTGATTTTGAAGAACAGCAAGTCACCGGGTTTCAAATCCTTACGGTCAACCCTCTGTCCATGACCTTCAGCCATGGCGTTGGATGTGCGCGGTAGATCAACGGTGTTTACGTCACGGAAGGCATATTTAACCAACCCACTGCAATCGAAGCCTTTGCTTGGACTACTGCCGCCCCAATGATAAGGAGTTCCGAGGACATTCACCGCGCGGCTCAATACAACGCTGCTCTGCTTGGCGCCCATTTGAGGTGGCGCTATCGAGGCAACAGAGGATTTGCCATGAGCAGAGCGGCGAGAGGCGTGATTCGAGGTTTTGCTATGTTTGGTGGTGGATGCTTGCTTTGATGATTTGGTTTGCTGGGCGTTTTTCTTGTGAGTGGTTTTGCCGTGAGCAACCTTCTCAGACTTGACTGCTTCGCTTGATTCAGGTGTTTTTGAAGCCGTGGTGACGATTGAGGAATGAGATTTTGCAGCGTGGCCGTTGAAGCTCGACGGTAATTGCTGCTCACGGTTGGTGGCGTGGGCGGCCAGCGGCATAAATAGGCAAATGGTTAGCCATGTCTTGAAAATTGGACGCATTCTGCAGGGCTCTTATTGGTCAGCGCGCAACTTTATAACAGCTTTTTTGATGATGCTGACCCCGTTTGTCGAAACTTTTACGCAGGGCTTCATAGGATTGTTGCGGTAGTGTGTCACATGGTTTTGGCCGATAGCCCCTGAAACAAGGACTTACAACGATGGTCTGAGGCCTTTGCTTCTCGTCGGAGCGACGAATTAAAGTCACACAAATTACAGTTATTTTTTTCTATTAGCTTGAAAGAGGTAGTGAATGAACACCTATCGACAAGACCTGCAACCGCGAAATACTCACAGCAAGCTTCTCGGATATCTGTTGTGGATTGTCGGCTTCACCGGATCGCATCGTTTCTATTATGGGAAACCGGTTACTGGCACGATTTGGTTTTTCACCTTCGGCCTGCTGGGTATCGGTTGGTTGATCGACTTGTTTTTGATTCCATCAATGGATCGCGACGCCGATCTACGATTTAACGCCGGTTCGACCGATTACAACGTCGCTTGGGTGCTGCTGACGTTTCTGGGCGTGTTTGGTGTACATCGGATGTATCAGGGGAAATGGATCAGTGGGGTTGTCTATTTTTTGACCGGTGGCTTGTTTCTGTTGGGCGTGCTGTATGACTTCTGGACCCTGAATGAACAGATATCCATGAAGAACGCGCGCGAAGGCTAGGGGCTCTTCAAGTTGGTTCCTGCAGACTATTCGCTGTAGGAACCAACGTTATAGCGATGCGCCCCTTCAAGCGCCGTAGCTAACCCGGCCATCCACCAGCGTGTAACGCACTGCGCCAGGCAGGCAATGTCCAATGAATGGGCAATTCTCACCTTTGGACAGCCAGGTCTCACCCGCTACCGTCGAAGAGGATGGATCGAACAATACGATGTCCGCCGCTCCGCCCACACTCAACTGACCAGCCGGAAGGCGCAACGCTGCTGCCGGGCCTGCGCTAAGGCGTGCGAGCAACGTTGGGAGGTCGAGTAGGCCGTCTTCCACCAACGTCATGGCGAGTGGCAATAGCAATTCTACGCTGCTGATGCCCGGTTCAGTGGCACCGAAAGGTGCCAGCTTGGCGTCGCGCTCGTGGGGTTGGTGATGGCTGGAAATGGCCTGAACCACACCGGTCCTCACCGCTTCACGCAAGCCTTCGCGGTCCGCGCGGGTGCGCAACGGCGGTTGGACGTGATACAGGCTGGAGAAGTCGATCAGCGCTTCGTCGGTGAGTATCAGCTGGTACATCGCCACGTCGGCGGTGACCGGCAGGCCTCGGGCTTGCGCCTGAGCAATCAGCTCTACGCCACGGGCGCTGGTCAATTGGCTGAAGTGTGCGCGGACGCCGCTTTGTTCCACTAATAAAAGATTGCGCGCCAAGGCGACGGTTTCGGCGGTTTCCGGAATGCCCGGCAAACCCAGAAAGCTTGCGGTGGCGCCTTCATGTGCCAGTCCGCCAGCCGCCAAATCATGATCCTGCGAATGAAAAATGACGGTCAGGTCAAACGTCGCGGCGTATTCCATTGCTCGGCATAAGGTCCGGGTGTTCTGGAAGCTGTCCAGACCGTTGCCAAACGCCACGCAACCGGCGTCGCGCAACGCCACCAGTTCAGCCAGTTGCTCGCCTTCCAGGCCCTTGCTAAAGGCGCCAATCGGAAACACTTTGCAGTTGCCGGCTTCCCGGGCGCGGTCGAGGATCAGCTCGGCAACGGCGGAGGTGTCCAGTACCGGTTTGGTCCGTGGTGGGCAGCACAAGCTGGTTACCCCTCCAGCGGCAGCGGCTTGGGTCTCGCTGGCAATCGTGCCTTTGCGGCTATAGCCCGGCTCACGCAGGGCTACGCTGAGGTCGACCAGACCGGGCGCGGCCACCAAGCCCTGCGCATCGATAATCTGGACCGCTGCGAAGTCTGCCGGGGCCGCGCCAATAGCGATGATCTTGCCACCGTGCAGGTGCAGGTCAGTGACTTTGTCGAAACCACTGGTGGGATCAATGACGCGAGCGCCGAGGATGCTGAGCTTCACTGGGCAATC
Organism: Pseudomonas sp. 10S5; assembly: GCF_035019745.1. Taxonomy (NCBI): domain Bacteria; kingdom Pseudomonadati; phylum Pseudomonadota; class Gammaproteobacteria; order Pseudomonadales; family Pseudomonadaceae; genus Pseudomonas; species Pseudomonas sp. 10S5. The sequence continues at coordinate 41,231 of NZ_JASJVL010000015.1, read as the reverse complement.
TCCTGCTCGAATTGACGTTGCGCGGTTTGTCCGCTCATGGCCATTGACAGCACGGCCATGCGAATGGCGATGCCGTAAGTGACTTGATTTAGAATGACCGACTGCGCGCCGTCGGCAACCGCTGACTCAATCTCTACCCCACGATTAATCGGGCCTGGGTGCATAACAATTGCATCCGGTTTGGCGCCAGCGAGGCGGGCGGTCGTCAGGCCGAACAGGCGGTAGAATTCGCCTTCGCTCGGCAGCAGGCCACCCTGCATGCGTTCACGTTGTAGGCGCAGCATGATCACCACGTCTACGTCCTTGAGGCCGGTGGCCAAGTCGGTGAAAACCTTGACCCCGTATTGTTCAACGCCCACCGGGAGCAGAGTTTTCGGCGCAATCACTCGGATGTCCGGGCAACCAAGCGCTTTGAGCGCAATCATGTTCGAGCGCGCAACCCGCGAATGCAGAATGTCGCCGACGATGGCCACGGACAAGTTTTCAAAGCCGCCCTTGTGCCGACGAATCGTCAGCATGTCCAGCATGCCCTGGGTCGGGTGCGAGTGACGGCCGTCGCCGCCATTGATAATTGCGACATCGGGGCAAACATGTTCAGCAATAAAGTGTGCTGCGCCCGAATCGCCGTGGCGCACCACAAACATGTCGGCAGCCATAGCCTCGAGGTTGCGCAGCGTATCGAACAGGGTTTCACCCTTGCTCGTCGACGAGGTCGAGACGTTCAGCGTGATCACGTCTGCCGACAGCCGTTGCGCCGCCAATTCGAAGGTGGTGCGGGTGCGGGTCGAGTTCTCGAAGAACACGTTGCACACGGTTTTGCCGCGCAGTAGCGGGACTTTTTTAACCGCACGGGCACCCACTTCAAGAAATGAGTCAGCTGTGTCGAGGATTTCGGTCAGCAACTCACGGGGCAAACCGTCAAGTGAAAGAAAGTGGCGTAACTGGCCCTGATGATTGAGCTGCAGCGGTCGCTTAGCGTCGAAAGGCGTCATCGCAAAAACTCTTTATGAAGGGCTAGAGGGCAGCGGGAAGGTTTTGATATTCAAGCGCGAGCGGCATAGGACCGAGCAATTTGACCCGCTCATCCGAAGCCAGCGACAAGGTCGCCCCTACCACGTCCGGACAAATTGGCAGCTCCCCGGCGTTGAGGTCGAGCAGGCAAACCAAGGTTACGCTGGCCGGGCGCCCATAATCGAACAGCTCGTTGAGCGCGGCGCGAATGGTGCGGCCGCTCATTAGCACGTCATCGATCAACACCAAGTGCTGGCCTTCGATCTCGAACGGCAGCGCCGACGGGCGTACTTGTGGGTGCAAGCCGTTCTGGCTGAAGTCATCGCGATAGAACGAAACGTCTAACGTGCCCAACGGCGATTCGCTACCCAGTTCTCTCAATAACGCCTGAGCCACCCAGATACCGCCGGTGCGAATGCCGATAAAACGCGGTTCACTGATGCTGCGTTGGCTTAGATGGGCCGTGAGATCAATAGCCATTTGGCTGATCAGCGTGGCGGGATTGGGCAGGCTCATGGTTGCTCCTTCTGGGGCCTGAGCGTCGTCGTCGCGAATCGCTTAGGCTCAAACTTGGGTTCGGGTGATTCAATCAAGCGCTGTGGCGATCAAGCGTCGAACAGTGCGCCGTTGGCATCCAGCCAGCCTTGTAGCAGCAGCGCCGCAGCGATGGCGTCTACCGGATTATCGCGATACGTGCCTTTTTGGCCCCCTCGAGCTTGACGCTCACCCTTAGCCTCAAAGGTGGTCAAGCGTTCATCGTGGGTAAACACCGGCAGGTTGTAGCGACCGTTGAGCCTGCGCGAAAACTTTTCGGCACGGGCACTCATGTCGCTCGGCGTGCCGTCCATGTTCAACGGCAAGCCCACTACGATTGCATCGGGCTTCCATTCGCGCACCAGCGCCTCGACTTTGTCCCAATCCGGGATGCCGTTTTGCGCCTTTAAGATGCACAGCTCACGGGCCTGACCGGTGATGGTCTGACCCACTGCCACGCCGATCTGTTTGGTGCCGTAATCGAAACCCAGCAGAAGACGTAATCCAGCCATCAGGCGTGGCCCGCCTGACTGGTCAATAAGCTCAAGTTGACGCCCAGGCGCGCCGCGGCGGCGTTTAGACGTAGCTCCATTGGCATATCGAACAGAATCGCGGGATCGAACGGACAGGTCAGCCAGGCGTTGGCCGAGAGTTCGGCGTCCAATTGCCCGGCATCCCAACCGGCATAACCAAGAGCGATGACGCTTTTTTTCGGGCCGAGGCCGTCCGCGATGGAAAACAACACATCTTGAGACGTCGACAGCGCCAGATCACCCAAGTCCAGCGTGGCTTGGAACACTTGCCCAGGGGGATGAAGCACAAAACCACGGTCGGTCTGTACCGGTCCGCCGGTCAGGATAGGTATGTACTGGCAGCGCGAAGGGGGATCAATTTCCGGGCGCAGCTGCTCAAGCACATCCGCCAGATTCAGGTTCTGCGGACGGTTGATAACAATACCCATGGCGCCTTCGGCGTTGTGTTCGACAACGTAGGTCAGGGTCTGAACGAAATTCGGATCGGCCATGTGCGGCATGGCGATCAGGAAGTGATGCTTGAGGTAGCTAGCGGAGACGTTTTTCATGAGCCCTAGTGTGGCGCTGGTCGGCAGGCCTGACAACTGGCTAAACGGCTAGGTCGTCAGTTACTGGACAGCTTGTCGTTGGTGAACTTCCAGGTCCGGATAATCTCCAGTCGGTCGATGTCTGCAAGATCGCCGGTGAACGGCGAAAATGGAGCTGCTAACCGCACGATGCGTTGCGCCGCTTGATCAAGCAACGGTTGGCCAGAAGACTCAAGTACCAGCATTTCGTAAATTGAGCCATCGCGGTTAATCGACACCATCATCCGCAGATTGCCTCGAATCTGTTGACGACGCGCCTCTTCGGGGTAGTTGAGGTTGCCAATACGCTCAATTTTCTTGCGCCAGTCTTCTTTATACCAGGCACCTTTGTCGTGCATGGTCGAGGCGGCGCTGAGGCGATGGATCTTCGGTCGTTTGGCGTACAGCTGTTGTTCGTTGGACAATTCAGCTTCCAGGCTGGAGATCTCGGTTGAGAGCTCTGCACTGTCAAAGGTTGGCGCGGCCTTGGTGACCGGTACCTCTTTGACTTCTTGATGCTTGATGACGGTCTTCTGAGCTTTCTGCGCCTTAGTGGCTACGGCGGTTTTCGGCGCTTCCTGCGGCTCGACAGGTTTAGCCGCGGCGGGCGGCGGCGTCACCTTATTGATTTTGGTGTCCTGAAACGGTGCGATTTCGGTGGTCTTGGGAATCGCTTTGTTATCCAGCGTGCCGCTGCCCTGCTGATTGTCCTGAGCAAGGTAATCCGCCTGCTTGGGCGGGGCCTTGCTGACGAACGTGGCGAGGGTGATTTCCAGTGTTCGGCTGATGTCCTGCGGTTTGACGAAGGTAAAGCCCACACCGAGGATCAACGCCACATGAATCAGCGCTGCAATTATCAAGGTAAACCCCAGCCGATCAGCCGGGCGCACGCCGCTGCGGGAGAATTCGGGGGGCATATCGTCAGCCAAAGCGTTCATCGGCAAGTCAGCATCACATTCCGCGTTTCACAGGGCGCGCATGATAGCGCACTGGCTGGTGGGTGAGCCTACAAGCTGTATTTGTGTGGGGCCGAATTCATTCGGGAGGCAGACGAAGTGGTCTGTCTGATACACCGTGTAGCGGCTTTCCCGAATGAATTCGGTCCCACAGTTGGAGGTGTTATTTCGCCTTTAACTTCCCTTCAATCGCATCCATCAACATCGAACCAATATTGGTGCCAAACGCATTGTCGATTTCGCGGATGCAGGTTGGGCTGGTGACGTTGATTTCGGTGAGGTGTTCGCCGATGACGTCGAGGCCTACGAACAACAGGCCTTTTTCGCGCAGGGTGGGGCCGACTTCGGCGGCGATCCAGCGGTCGTGCTCAGTCAGCGGGCGGGCTTCGCCTCGGCCACCGGCTGCGAGGTTGCCACGGGTTTCGCCGGCGGCCGGGATGCGAGCCAGGCAGTACGGCACGGGTTCTCCGTCGATCATCAGGATGCGTTTGTCGCCGTCTTTGATCGCAGGCAGATAACCCTGAGCCATGATTTGCTGGGTGCCGTTGTTGGTCAACGTTTCCAGAATCACCGACAGGTTCGGGTCGCCGACCCGGTGGCGGAAGATTGATGTACCGCCCATGCCGTCCAGCGGTTTCAAAATCACGTCGCCGTGCAAATCAGCGAACCCGCGCAGAATATCCGCACGGCGGCTGACCAATGTCGGCGGCGTGCACTGTGGGAACAGGGTGGCGAAGAGCTTTTCGTTGCAGTCGCGCAGACTTTGCGGACGGTTGACCACCAGCACGCCAGCACGCTCGGCTTGTTCCAGCAGGTAAGTGGCGTAGACGAATTCCATGTCGAACGGCGGATCCTTGCGCATCAGGATCACGTTCAGGTCATCCAGACCGGCGTCGATTTCGGCTTCCAGCTCGAACCAGTGTGCAGGGTCGGCAAACACTTTAAGCGGCTTCATGCGTGCGCGCGCCTGCCCGGCGTTCTGGTACAGGTCTTGCTGTTCCATATAGAACAGTGTCCAACCGCGAGCCTGGGCGGCAAGGAGCATGGCCAGCGAGCTGTCCTTTTTATAGGAAATACGCTCGATGGGGTCCATGACAATTCCGAGACGAACGCTCATGGGCAAAATCCTCTGATGGGTATGGGGCCGCTACGGCCTTAAAATAGGCGTCAGGGTGGCGCTGTGCATGCGCCGGGTCAAGGGGTGTGCTCGCGATAGCGGGCTTTATGGATTGCGTATGGAGAGTGTGCTAAAAAGGCTCGGCACTTGAGCTTGGACCCCACTTATGCGGGGTTTAGCGGCAGATATTGGCTCGCTGACGCTGGGCACATTGCAGTAAATGATTCGCCGCGGCGATGGTAGAGCGCACATGGAACAACACTCCAAAGCTTTGAAAGTGATGGTTATCGACGACTCGAAGACGATCCGCCGAACCGCCGAGACGCTGTTGAAAAACGTCGGTTGTGAAGTTATCACTGCAATTGACGGGTTTGACGCCTTAGCGAAGATCGCGGATAACCACCCCAGAATTATTTTCGTCGACATCATGATGCCGCGTCTGGATGGCTATCAGACTTGCGCTTTGATCAAGAACAACCGGGCGTTCAAGTCAACGCCGGTGATCATGCTGTCTTCTAAGGATGGCTTGTTCGACAAGGCCAAGGGCCGGATCGTCGGTTCCGACCAGTTTCTGACGAAGCCTTTTAGCAAGGAAGAACTGCTGAACGCGATCAAGGCCCACGTGCCTGAATTTGTAGCAGTAGAACAACAAGTATCTTGATGCCCTGTGACCTTGGCCGGTCACGGGCATCCATTGCATTTGGGGAACACCATGGCTCGAGTTCTGATCGTCGACGATTCGCCGACTGAAATGTACAAACTCACCGGCATGCTGGAAAAGCACGGTCACTACGTCCTGAAAGCCGAGAACGGTGCTGATGGCGTTGCTCTGGCGCGCCAGGAAAAGCCTGATGCGGTATTGATGGACATCGTGATGCCCGGCCTCAACGGTTTTCAGGCGACTCGACAGTTGACCAAGGACCCCGACACGGCCTCGATCCCGGTGATCATCATCACCACCAAAGACCAAGAGACCGACAAGGTCTGGGGCACGCGTCAAGGTGCTCGCGATTACCTGACTAAACCGGTAGACGAAGAAACCCTGATTAAAACCCTGAACTCAGTGTTGGCAGGCTGAAGGCGCCGTCATGCCTGCGTCGAAAACTGCCTTTCAGCTGCTGCTTGAAATCGATCAGCGTTGTCGCTCGCTGGCTGCGGGCTTGCCATTGCAGGAGACCCGTCAGCAAGATTGGACCGGGATCGGCTTTCGTATGGGCGAGTACTGTTATGTGGCGCCCATGGGTGAAATTGGCGAGATCCTGCATGAGCCGCGTTATGCCGTATTGCCCGGGGTGAAGCCATGGGTCAAAGGCATTGCCAATTTGCGTGGACGATTACTGCCGATCATGGATTTATGTGCTTTTTTCGGTCAAGACCTGTCGCCGCTGCGTAAACAACGGCGGGTATTAGTGATCGAGCATCAGGAAGTGTTTGCCGGTTTATTGGTAGATGAGGTGCTGGGAATGCAGCACTTCAATCAGCGCAGCCTCATGCCTGAACCGCCGATGGCGTTTGATGCTGGAGTTGCTCCGTTTATTCGAGGGCAATTCTTGCGTGAACAGGCCTGGTGGGTTTTTAGCCCGCGTGCACTGGCTCAATCGCCAGGTTTTATGGATATAGCGCTTTAAACGGGAGGGCCTCGCCAGGCTCTTAACTTCAGGGACGCACACATGCAGTTGGTCCAGGCGGGGCCTGATAAATGAGTAAGACAGGTAGGTCATTGGAAGGGATGCGCAGCCGATCGCAGATCGTTGTGCTGTTTGTCGCCCTGATCATTTTCATCATGTTGCTGTTCGCTAACTTCGCCTACCTCAGCACTCAGTCGAATTACGATAAGCAGTACATCGGCCACGCGGGTGAATTACGCGTGTTATCACAACGTATCGCCAAAAACGCAAGCGAAGCGGCGGCGGGCAAGGCCGCGGCGTTCAAGCTACTGGCCGATGCACGTAACGATTTTGATCAGCGTTGGATAGTGTTGAAAAAAGGCGATAAGGCTACCGGCCTGCCCCCGGCACCCCACGAAGTCAAAGACGAAATGCAGTCGGTGCAAAGGGATTGGGAGTCGTTACGCAAAAGCACTGATGTGATCATTTCCAGCGAACAGACAGTACTGTCCCTGCACCAAGTGGCGGCGACTCTGGCCGAAACCATTCCGCAGTTACAGGTCGAGTACGAAAAGGTTGTCGACAGCCTGCTGCAAAATCATGCGCCCGCCACTCAAGTGGTCGTCGCTCAGCGCCAATCATTGCTGGCTGAGCGAATTCTTGGCTCGGTCAATACTGTCTTGTCCGGCGATGACGCAGCGGTTCAAGCCGCCGATGCGTTCGGTCGCGATGCAAGCCTGTTTGGCCGCGTGCTGAATGGCATGCTCGAAGGCAATGCGACGATGAAAATCGCCCAGGTTCAGGACCATGACGCTCGCGCCCGTCTGAGTGAAATCGCCGAGCTGTTTCAGTTTGTGTCCGGATCTGTGGATGAAATACTCGAAACGTCACCCGAGTTGTTTCAAGTCCGAGAGTCGGCCAGCAATATTTTCACCAGCTCACAAACGCTGCTGGAAGAGGCTTCGGTACTGACCAATGGCTTTGAACACCTGGCCAGCGGACGTGCAATGCACAGCATTGTGGGCTATGTGCTGGGCTTGCTGGCGCTGATGTCGATCATTTTGATTGGCATCGTGATGGTGCGGGAAACCAACCGGCAATTACGTGAAACCGCTGAGAAGAATGAGCGTAATCAGACCGCGATCATGCGTCTGCTCGATGAAATCGAAAACCTTGCCGACGGTGACCTGCGCGTTGCGGCCTCGGTAACTGAGGATTTCACAGGTGCCATCGCCGACTCCATCAACTATTCCATCGACCAGTTGCGGGATTTGGTGGGAACCATCAATTTAACCGCTGAGCAAGTGGCGTCTGCCGTCGAGAATACCCAGACCACCGCCATGCAATTGGCCGCTGCATCCGAACATCAAGCGCTGCAAATCGCCGCTGCTTCGACCGCAATCAACAACATGGCACTGTCCATCGACGAAGTGTCAGCCAATGCATCAGAATCTTCAGCCGTGGCTGAGCGTTCGGTGACCATTGCTAATAAAGGCAACGAGGTGGTGCACAACACCATTACCGGTATGGACAATATCCGCGAGCAAATCCAGGACACCTCAAAACGGATCAAGCGCTTGGGCGAGTCCTCTCAGGAGATTGGCGATATCGTTAGCTTGATCGATGACATTGCCGATCAGACTAATATTTTGGCGTTGAACGCGGCCATTCAGGCGTCCATGGCCGGTGATGCCGGGCGCGGTTTTGCGGTGGTAGCGGATGAGGTGCAGCGGCTGGCGGAGCGTTCTTCGTCAGCCACCAAGCAAATTGAAACCTTGGTCCGGGCCATTCAGAACGACACCAACGAAGCGGTGATTTCCATGGAGCAAACCACCAGTGAAGTGGTGCGCGGCGCCCGACTGGCGCAGGATGCCGGAGTGGCCCTCGAAGAAATCGAAGGTGTATCAAAAAACCTCGCGGCGCTGATCGAAAGCATCACCAACGCGGCGCGGCAACAGGCGTCGTCGGCGGGGCAGATTTCCCAGACCATGGCGGTGATTCAACAGACCACCACGCAAACCACATCGGGCACCGCTGCCACTGCGGAGAGCATTGGCAACCTGGCGAAAATGGCCAGCGAAATGCGCCGTTCAGTATCAGGGTTTACCCTGCCGCCGTCGAACGAGGTGGGCTGAATTGAAACTGTAGCCCTAGGGGCGAATTCATTCGCCAATACGGTGCAACAAGCAGACACGATGCTGAATGTATCCACGCCTTCGCGAATGAATTCGCTCCCACGGGGATAGCGGTGAACCCAAGATGAAGCGTTTAAGCAAAGACTGGAGTTGTCATGGTTGATCGGCACGACTATGTGGCCCTGGAGTGGGTCAAAGGCGAAATTGCCGAAACGCTGAAACTGGCCCGCCAGGCTCTGGAAGCGTTTGTTGCTGAGCCTCACGAGCCAGCTATGGTTGAGTGCCTAAGCTACGTGCATCAGGTGCATGGCAGCCTGCAAATGATCGAATTCTACGGTGCAGCCCTGCTCGCCGAAGAAATCGAACAACTGGCGCTGGCGCTGCAGCAAGGTCGCGCCGCGCAACAGACTGAAGCTGTGCAGTTGCTGCTACAAGCGATGACCCAGTTACCCCTTTATCTGGACCGCATCCACTCTGCGCGGCGTGACCTGCCCTTGTTGGTATTGCCACTGCTCAACGACCTGCGCAGCGCTCGGGGCGAAAGCCTATTGTCGGAAACCAGCCTGTTCACCCCGCAGTTGCTCGCGGTCCCCGAACTTGATGCCCAGGCACTGTTCGCTCTCCATACGCCAGATCTAGCGGCGTTGCTGCGCAAATTGCGGCAAATGCTACAAACGGCGTTGGTTGGTTTGCTGCGCGAGCAGGAGGTACAAACCAACCTCGGTTATATGGCCAAAGTGTTCGCCCGCCTTGAGGCGCTGTGTGAAAACGCACCCCTCGGACCGTTGTGGCAAATCGCGTCGGCGCTGGTTGAGACAATGGCGGACGGCCAGTTCACTAACAGCCCGGCGCTGCGCGGGTTGCTTAAAGAGTCCGACAAAGAACTCAAGCGCTTGCTGGAGCAAGGCATCAGCGGGATAAATCAGCCCGCGCCCGATGAGTTGCTCAAGAGCTTACTGTTTTACATCGCTAAATCTGATAGCCATGCGCCGCAGATGCTGCTGCTCAAAGAGCAATACGGACTCGACGAGGCGCTGCCTGATGCGGCAGTGGTTGATGAGGAGCGCGCTCGGTTTGCCGGCCCTGATCGTGACGCCATGCGTTCGGTGGTGGTCGCCTTATGCGAAGAATTGGTGCGGGTCAAAGAACGTCTCGATGGCTTTGTGCGTAGTGATCGCAAGCATGTCGGTGAGCTCACCAGCTTATTGCCGCCATTGCGTCAGATCGCAGATACCCTGGCTGTGCTGGGTTTCGGCCAGCCGCGCAAGGTCATTATTGATCAATTGGCCGTAGTTCAGCGCTTGGCTCAGGGGCAAAGCGAAGCCGATGACTCGGTGCTAATGGATGTGGCCGGTGCGTTGCTGTATGTCGAAGCTACGCTGGCCGGAATGGTCGGTCCGGTGGAACAGACCAGCCCTGAAGAAAGCCATCTGCCCACGACTGACCTGACTCAAATTCATCAGTTGGTGATCAAAGAAGCGCGCATTGGTTTGCAGCAAGCCAAAGACATGATCATCGATTACATCGACGCGTCGTGGGACCGCCAACGCTTGCAACCTTTGCCGGCACTGTTGGTTCAAGTACGCGGGGCGTTGGTGATGATTCCGCTGGCGCGGGCGGCCAGCTTGATCGCTGCTTGCAACGATTACATTCAGTCTGAGTTATTGATGGACAGCGCCCCACCGACCTGGCTCCAGCTCGATGGCTTGGCGGATGCCCTGACCAGCATTGAGTACTACTTGGAGCGCTTAGGTGAGGACCACGAAGCACCTGGCGAACACGTGTTAGACATGGCGCAAGCGAGCCTGACCCAGTTAGGTTATTCGCCAATCCCCAATGCAGCAATGGACGTGCCGCTGCTTGAAGAAATAATCACTCAGGATGAGTTACTGGAAATGAATGCTCGGCAAGCGTTGGTCAGCTCCACACGCACCTTGGCTGAAGTGCTTGCCAGTCCGCTCTCGGCGGTTAACCCGCCGGCGCAGCATGTGCCCACCAGCCTGCTGCCACCCCCAGTCGATGAAGAACGGGTGGATGACGAGTTGCTCTTCGTGTTTCTCGAAGAGACCGACGAAATGTTGGCGGCGCTGCACCTACATTTACCGCAGTGGTTCAAGGACACCAGCAACACTGCCGCGCTTACCGAAGTGCGGCGAGCGTTTCACACCCTCAAAGGCAGCGGGCGCATGGTGCGCGCGCTAATCCTGGCAGAGTTGGCCTGGTCGGTGGAGAACCTGCTAAACCGGGTAGTGGAAAAAAGTGTCCAGCCGGATCGGGACGTTCTGGGGGTGCTCAGTGACGTCTTGATGTTATTGCCAGCAATTATTCGTGAGTTTGCCGACAACGTTCAGCGTCAGCGTGAAGATGTGGACCTCCTGGCAGCGCGTGCCCATGCGATGGCCAAACGGGAACGGGTACCGGAAACTCCCGTCGTTTTGCCCGACCATGAGGACGGTGCTGAAGCGCTGGACCCCCAGTTGTTGGAAATTTTCCGGCAGGAAGCACGTAGCCATCTCGACACGCTCGACTGTTTCCTTCGACGCGCTACCGATACTGAAATACCAGCCATCAGCGATGGCCTGCAACGCGCGCTACACACGTTAAAGGGCAGCGCATACATGGCCGGCGTGGTGCCTGTTGCCGAACTGGCCAGCCCGCTGGACCAGTTAGTCCGTGAGTTTAAAGCCAACATGATCCCGTTTGGGCATGCGGAAATTCAATTGCTGCGCGCTGCCGAACCGCTGTTCAACCAAGGGCTGATGCAGCTCGACAGTGAGCCGCTCGCGGTTATTGCTGGTGCCGAGCACTACATCGCGAATGTCCTTGAACTGCTGCAACAGCGCTTGAAAACTGCGCTCAGCGCACCCAACAGCGGCCTGCGATTGAAGCGAAATCCGCAGCTGATTGCGTCTTTTCTGGCTGAAGGAATGGACATTCTGCTCGACGCTGAGAGCTTATTGCAGCGCTGGCGAGAACACCCTGGCGAGCGTCAGGAGCTCAGCGCGTTACTCGATGAATTAACCACCCTTGGCCACGGAGCACACCTGGCCGATTTACCGCAGGTCGATGCGTTATGCGAAGCGTTGCTCGACCTGTACGGAGCCGTGGAAGAAAGCAGCCTAGCGGTTAGCGAGCTGTTTTTTGAAGAGGCGGCGAGTGGTCATGACGCCTTGATCGATATGCTCGACCAAGTGGCGGCAGGTCAAGAAGTCCACCCCCGTCCTGAGCACATTCAAGCGCTGCGTGACTTGCTCGATCAAGCGCTCGACCCAAGTGCTATGGGTGTGATTAAAAACCATGGCAGCAGTCTCGTGCCAAGCATTACCGAGCTGAATGCGGCCACTGAGCGGCTCACGACCCAACTGCCCAATGACAGCCTGACGAGTGAGGCTTCTGCGACCCCCGGCGGCATCGACGACGAGATTGTGGAAATCTTCCTCGAAGAAGCCGTGGATATTCTCGACAGTGCCGGAGATGCCTTGCGTCGCTGGTTGGATGATCCTGAAAACCCAATGCCGTTGTCGTCGCTACAGCGCGACTTGCACACCCTGAAGGGTGGGGCGCGCATGGCTGAAATCCGGCCGGTGGGTGATTTGGGTCATGAGCTGGAGACGCTGTATGAAGGGTTGATTGATCGCCGCTTTAGCTATTCGCCAGAAATGGCCAGCCTGCTGCAGCGCAGCCACGACCTGCTTGCCGTTTTGCTGGAGCAATTGCAGGCCAATCAGCCGCTGACATGCCCTGCCCGACTGATCGAATCCATTCGTGCGTTTCGACAGGACAACATCGTCGTGCAAAGCCTGGAGCCCGAGATCAAGTCAGCGAAATCAGCCGTGGAAACCCTTCACGAAAGCGATCCTGAATTGTTGGAGATCTTTCTCGAAGAAGGTTTCGACATCCTTGAAAGCTCTGGTAGCGCGTTAGCTCGCTGGCAAGATGATCCGACCAATACCCTTGAAGTAGAAAACCTGCTGCGGGATTTGCACACGCTCAAGGGCGGTGCGCGGATGGTCGAAATCGCTCCTATTGGCGACCTTGCCCACGAGTTGGAGTTTCTCTATGAGGGGTTGGCGGCTGGCTCCTTACACAGCCAGCCGCTGCTGATTAGTTTGCTGCAAAGTGGGCACGACTTTCTCGCCGACATGCTTGATGCAGTACGTGTGAATGAGCCATTGCCCAGCACCACCTTGTTGATCGACAGCATCCACCGGTTCAGCCCTAACGGTGAATTGAGCGAGCGCTCTGCAAGCGTTGAACCAGACGTGGCCATCGAGCCGTTATCGCACGTTGTCCCGCAGATGGACCCCGAAGCCGACCGTACGCCAACGGAAATGGTCAAGATAGCCGCTGAACAGTTGGAAAGCCTGGTCAATCTGGCAGGCGAGACATCGATTTTCCGCGGACGCATCGAGCAGCAAGTCACCGACGTCGAAGTGACTTTGGCCGAAATGGAAACAACCATCGAACGTATGCGTGATCAGCTTCGACGTCTGGACATCGAAACCCAAGGCCGAATCCTCAGCCGCGAACAGGTTCAGGCAGAGCGGTTGGGCTACGAAGAGTTCGATCCGCTGGAAATGGACCGTCATTCGCAATTGCAGCAGTTGTCGCGGGCCTTGTTCGAGTCGGCCTCCGACTTGCTGGACCTCAAAGAAACGCTCCACACCCGCAACCAGGATGCGCAACGGCTGTTGTCCCAGCAAGCTCGGGTTAATACCGAGTTGCAGGAAGGCTTGATGCGTACGCGTATGGTGCCGTTCGAACGCCTATTGCCGCGTTTGCGCCGGATCGTGCGGCAGGTTGCGGGGGAGCTGGATAAACAGGTTAATTTTGACGTCGGCAGTGCCGAAGGCGAGATGGACCGAAGCGTCCTGGAACGTATGGTCGCGCCGCTGGAGCATATGCTCCGTAACGCCATCGATCACGGTCTGGAGAGCGCTGAGGAACGTCGGGCTGCGGGCAAGCCCGAAGAAGGCAGGATCAGTTTGAGCCTGGTCCACGAAGGCGGCGATATCGTTATTGAAATGCGTGATGACGGTGCTGGCGTGGATCTTAATGCGGTGCGAAGCAAGGCTATTAAGCGCGGCTTGATCGATGCAACGGCTGAGCTGAGTGATTATGAGCTGCTGCAATTCATCCTTCAGGCAGGGTTCTCTACTGCGGAAAAAGTCACTCAGATTTCCGGTCGTGGCGTAGGCATGGACGTGGTTCACGCTGAGGTCAAACAGCTCGGCGGCTCAATGATTATTGACTCCAAACCGGGACGGGGCACGCGCTTTCAGATCCGGTTGCCCTTTACGGTGTCGGTCAACCGGGCGCTCATGGTTCAGTGTGGTGAGGAGCAGTACGCCGTACCATTGAACACCGTAGAAGGCATCGTGCGGGTCATGCCTCACGAATTGGAAGCCTGTTATCAATCAGATCCGCCACGCTATCAATTTGCCGAACGCAGTTATGAATTGCGTTACCTCGGTGAATTATTGAATAACGGCCTGCCACCAAAGTTGCTCGGGCAGACCCAACCGCTGCCAGTCCTATTGGTGCGTGCGCACGACCATTGGGTCGCGGTGCAAGTCGACGCGCTGGCGGGCTCACGGGAAATCGTGGTCAAAAGCCTGGGCGCACAGTTCGCGGGGTTGCAGGGTATTTCCGGCGCGACAATTCTAGGCGACGGCCGCGTGGTGTTCATTCTGGACTTGCTTGCCCATATTCGTGCATTAAATCTGCGGCTCTTGACCCAGCAAGCGGCGGGCCTTAGCGCACCGAAATACATCGAAGTGGAGCAGGTGCGACCGCTATTGGTCATGGTGGTTGATGATTCTGTAACGGTGCGCAAAGTGACCAGTCGCTTGCTCGAACGCAATGGTATGAACGTTCTCACCGCCAAAGACGGCATCGATGCCATGGCGCTGTTACAAGAAAATACGCCTGACGTACTGCTGCTGGACATCGAGATGCCGCGCATGGACGGCTTTGAAGTCGCCAGTCGAATTCGCGCTGATCAACGCCTCAAAAAACTGCCGATCATCATGATCACCTCACGCTCGGGGCAAAAGCATCGCGACCACGCCATGACCATCGGCGTAAACGATTATCTGAGCAAGCCATATCAGGAGTCGGTGCTGCTGGAGAGCATTGCCCAATGGAGTCAGGTTCATGTCTAGCGTCACCGTTACCTCCCGGAACTTGAGTAGCCATGTCAGCACTTTGACAGGACTGCTGCTGCCATTGAGTGACCGCTGTTTATTGCTGCCCAACATTGCCGTGGCTGAGCTGATCGATTATCAGGACAGCAAGGCCGAACCCGATGCGCCTAACTGGTATCTCGGGCCGATCAGCTGGCGCAATCGTACCTTGCCGCTGCTCAGTTTCGAAGCCGCCTGCGGCGCTCGCACCCGCGTCGGCGGCCGCGCACGCATCGTCGTCCTCAATGCGCTGGGCGGCCGCGACGAGCTGAAATTCATCGCCCTGCTGACCCAAGGCATCCCCCGCTCGTGCAAAGTCGATAGCCAACTCAGTTACGTCGACGTTCAACTGGCCGAGTTGGAACTGGCTGCGGTGCAAGTCGGCGACACCATCGCCAAAATTCCCGATTTGGTGGGGTTGGAAGAGTGGTTGGTTGAGGCTGGGTTGGTTTAGATTCCCGCCGTTCGAACAATGCTTATGTTGCCGCCATACAGCAGTGAGCCGAATAATAGCCTTATTCGGCTCACAAAATGAGCCGAATAAGGCTATTATTCGGCTCATGTACGTAAGGGGAGGCGAATGAGCGTGCTTATTGATTGGATTTGGCAACAACGGGCATGGCCACATTTCACTTGGCAGGCTGAACGTTTGGCTGCGTTGCTGCGCGCCTGCTCTCAAGCACAGGGGCAACTGTTGGGCATGATCGGCGCGGCAGGAGCAGACGCCAGCGCACAGACCGAACTGGATGCATTGCTTCAGAACATCATCACCTCGTCGGCCATCGAAGGGGAGCAACTGAATGCAGGTTCGGTGCGTTCATCCTTGGCTCGGCGTCTTGGGCTGGCGGGAGACCGGCGTGTCAGTCAGCGCAGCGAAGGCTTGGCCGAATTGATGCTTGATGCCACCCAACAACATCAGTCGTCGTTGACCCTTGAGCGACTGCTGCAGTGGCACACACTGCTGTTCCCTATGGAAGACACCTATGCGGCACACAGCATTAGTGTCGGCGCTTTGCGTGGCGACGAACCCATGCAGGTGGTGTCTGGCAGGATGGATCGGCCAACCGTGCATTTCCAGGCCCCACCGCGTGAGGGGCTGGAAACTCAGCTCGCAGATTTTCTCAACTGGTTCGAAAGCAGCAGGACCGACACGAGCATTGATCCTTTCCTGCGAGCAGGCATTGCGCACTTCTGGTTCGTAACCTTACACCCGTTCGACGACGGTAATGGTCGCCTGACCCGCGCTATTACTGACTTGGCGTTGGCTCAGGGCGACAACCAGGCCATCCGTTTTTACGCCATGTCGGCAAACATTCTTGCTGCGCGTCAAGGGTATTACCAGATTTTAGAAAACAGCCAGAAAGCTGCGCTGGATATTACTGCGTGGCTGGAGTGGTTCCTGCAAACGCTGCTGCAAACACTGGAGCAGGCGATAAAGCGCATAGACCGCGTGTTAGCCAAGGCACGTTATTGGCAGCAACACCGCGCCCATGGATTATCGGTCGAGCAGGTCAAAGTGCTTAACCGGTTGCTGGACGGCGACGTGTTGGCAGATAAAAACGGTTTTGAGGCAGGCATCAGCGCCGCTCAATACCAGGCCGTGGCCAAGGTCAGCAAGGCCACCGCCACCCGGCACCTGAGCGACCTAGTGGAAAAAGGTTGCCTGCAGAAACTGCCAGGCGGCGGACGCAGTACGCGGTATCAGATTGATTGGAGGTAACGCCGCTTACAGACTGGGTGACATTGAACTGCGGTTAAGCGCACTAATCATTACCCTAGCCGTAACGATTGCGCTTTTTGCTTGATTGATGCTCAAGGCCATTCGCTTCTAAGGTGCTCCACGACAGCGAATTCGTGGAGCCAGCATGACCATAACAACAACACTCGACCCGCGCTGGTCGCGTCGGCGCAGCGAAAAGCAGCGGCGGCTTGAGCAGGTGCGGTCTCTCGCCGATGGCGTGGTACTGCCGACTGAACACATCGTCGCGGCGCTTGAGGCGCTGATTGCTCCCGGCGACCGTGTGGTTTTAGAAGGTAACAACCAGAAGCAGGCAGATTTTCTCTCCCGCTCGCTGGCCAAAGTCGATCCCGCCAAGCTGCACGATCTGCACATGATCATGCCCAGCGTTGGCCGCTCGGAACACCTGGACCTCTTCGAACTGGGCATCGCCCGCAAGCTCGACTTTTCCTTTGCCGGCACCCAAAGCCTGCGCATCAGCCAGTTGCTGGAAGACGGCCTGCTGGAAATCGGCGCCATCCATACTTATATCGAGCTGTACGCGCGGTTGGTGGTCGACCTGATCCCGAATGTCGTGCTGTCAGCCGGTTTCATGGCCGACCGCGCTGGCAATATCTACACCGGGCCCAGCACCGAAGACACCCCCGCACTGGTGGAACCTGCCGCGTTCAGCGATGGCATCGTGATCTTCCAGGTTAATCAGATCGTCGACGATGTCAGCGATCTACCACGTGTCGACATCCCAGCCTCGTGGGTCGACTTCGTGGTATTGGCCGACCAACCGTTCTACATCGAACCGCTGTTCACCCGCGACCCGCGTCACATCAAACCCGTGCACGTGTTGATGGCGATGATGGCGATCCGTGGCATTTACGAAAAACATAACGTTCAGTCGCTCAACCACGGCATCGGTTTTAACACCGCCGCCATCGAGTTGATTCTGCCCACCTACGGCGAATCCTTGGGGCTCAAAGGCAAGATTTGCCGCAACTGGACGCTCAACCCGCACCCGACCTTGATCCCGGCAATCGAAAGCGGCTGGGTCCAAAGCATCCATTGTTTCGGCACCGAACTGGGCATGGAAAACTACATCGCCGCCCGCCCGGACGTGTTCTTCACCGGTCGGGACGGCTCGCTGCGCTCCAACCGGATGATCTGTCAGCTGGCCGGTCAGTACGCGGTGGATTTGTTTATCGGCGCGACATTGCAGGTCGATGGCGATGGCCATTCCTCAACCGTCACCCGTGGTCGTCTGGCCGGTTTCGGAGGTGCGCCGAACATGGGCCATGATCCTCACGGCCGTCGTCACGCTACCCCCGCGTGGTTAGACATGCGCCAGCAAACCGGTGATGGTCCGGCGGCTTACCTTGAGCGCGGCAAAAAGCTCGTGGTGCAAATGGTCGAGACTTTCCAGGAGGGCGGAAAACCGACCTTCGTCGAAACCCTGGATGCAGTGGACGTCGCGAAAAAAAGCGGCATGGCCCTGGCGCCGATCATGATTTACGGCGATGACGTCACCCACTTGCTCACCGAAGAAGGCATCGCTTACCTGTACAAGGCGCGCTCGCTGGAAGAGCGTCAGGCCATGATCGCGGCCGTCGCCGGTGTCACCGTTATTGGCATGCGGCACAACCCCAAAGACACGGCGCGGATGCGTCGCGAAGGCTTGATTGCCCTGCCGGAAGATTTGGGTATCCGCCGTACCGATGCCAGCCGCGAGCTGCTCGCTGCCAAAAGCGTTGCCGATCTGGTGGCGTGGTCTGGAGGCTTGTACAGCCCACCCGCCCAATTCAGGAGCTGGTGATGCGCGCACTCAAACTGAAACTCTGCCCCAGCTCGCTGGCAGACTGCCTGGCCGACCTCGCCGTGGAGGCGCTGATTGACGAAGCCGACCTGTCGCCCAAGCCAGCGCTGGTGGACCGTCGCGGTAATGGCGCGCACAGCGATTTGCACCTGGGCTTGATGCACGCGTCGGCCTTATCGTTGTGGCCGGCGTTTAAAGAGATGGCCGAAGCGGCACTGAAATTTGGCGTGGTCGGTCAGCCGTTGCGTGAAGCCATCGGCCGCATCGGTCGCGACGGCGAAGCCGCCATGCTGCGCACCACCGGCGGGGTGAATACCCATCGCGGGGCAATTTGGGCGCTAGGTTTGCTGGTGGTCGCGGTCGCGCTGGAGCCGGCGAATCAAACACCCGCCGCCATCAGTCTGCGAGCGGCGCGCCTGGCCTTGATCAACGACCGTCATTCACCGGTTCAAAACAGCCACGGCGCTGAGGTCGCTCAGCGCTACGGCGCACACGGGGCTCGGGAGCAGGCGCAGTTGGGCTTTCCGGCAGTGCTGCACTTCGGCCTGCCGCAGTTGCAACGCAGCCGTGCGGCCGGGCGAGGCGAGCAGAACGCTCGACTTGATGCGCTGCTGGCGATCATGACCACGTTGGGTGACACCTGTGTGCTGTACCGCGCAGGGGAAACCGGTCTTCGAGCTATGCAGCTCGGCGCACAGAAAGTGCTGGATGCTGGCGGCAGTGCCAGCCTCGCGGGTCGGCGTTGTCTGCATGAATTGGATCTGCAGTTGTTGAGCCTGAATGCATCGCCCGGTGGCGCTGCGGACCTGCTCGCAGCGTGCCTGTTTATCGATAGCCTTGAGCCTGGGCTCGGCGAACACTCGAGGAATGTTTGATCATGGAAACCCTTTCTTTTGAATTCCCTGCCGGGCAACCGCCGTCGGGCCGTGCACTGGTGGGCTGTGTCGGTTCGGGCGATCTGGAAGTGATGCTCGAACCCGGCGAACCGGGCAAGTTGTCGATTCAGGTGACGACGTCGGTCAATGGTGCTTCGTCGCGTTGGCAGCACCTGTTCGAGCGTATGTTCGATGGGCAAACGCCGCCGGCCATGAGCATCGATATTCATGACTTTGGCGCGACGCCCGGTGTGGTGCGCTTGCGTATGGAACAGGGTTTCGAGGAAATCGGCCATGACTGACAGCGCACGCTTGCTCAAGCAGCACAGCTTCGTCGAACTCAATGCTCGCCAGCGAGCCCGTGCCGTATTGGATGCCGGGAGTTTTCGTGAATTAATCGGCCCGTTCGACCGCATGATGTCGCCGTGGTTGGCCAAACAAGGCGTCGTGCCCCAAGCCGACGACGGGGTAGTGATTGCCAAAGGCACCATCGGTGGTTTGCCGGTGGTGGTCGCCGCGATTGAAGGTGCGTTTCAGGGCGGCAGCATGGGTGAAGTCGGCGGTGCGAAAATGGCCGGCGTCCTGGAACTGGCCGCTGAAGACAACCGCAACGGTATTCCTACCGCCGCTGTATTGCTGCTGGAAACCGGTGGCGTGCGTTTGCAGGAAGCCAATCTGGGTCTGGCGGCTATTGCGGACATTCACGCGGCGATTGTCGACCTTCGCCAATATCAACCGGTGATCGGCGTAGTGGCGGGCAGCGTTGGTTGCTTCGGCGGTATGTCCATCGCCGCAGGCTTGTGCAGCTATTTGTTGGTGACCCAAGAAGCTCGTTTGGGCTTGAACGGTCCGCAAGTTATCGAACAAGAAGCGGGCATTCAAGAATACGACTCGCGCAATCGGCCGTTCATCTGGAGCCTGACCGGTGGCGAGCAACGCTTTGCCAGCGGGTTGGTGGATGCGTTTGCCATCGACGACGTGGCGGCGATTCAACAGCAAGTGACGGCGTTGTTGAACAAGGGCTTGCCTGCGCAAAATCGCAGCAATCAGTACGAACACTATTTGCAGCGCCTTTGCGCGTTGGACACTACCTCGCAGATCGATCCGCAAACTGTGCGCACGCTTTATCGGGGAGAACCGTCATGAGTGATTTCTCAGTGCGGGGTTTGCACTGGTTTTTAGCCCTAAGCAATGGCGCCGCTGAAGTGCAGGGTTTGCCTGCGTCGCTGAAGGTTGCCGACGGCGAGTTAGGCCAACAGCCTGCGCGCTTTTTGGCCGTGGTGGCGGACCCTGAAAATCCCTTCCCTCGGGCGCGTAACGGTGAAGTCGGCTTGCTGGAAGGTTGGGGGTTGGCGAAAGCGGTGGATGAAACCATCGAGTTGGATAAGCGCAGCGAACACAAGCGCACCTTAATCGCCATTGTTGATGTGCCGAGTCAAGCGTACGGGCGCCGCGAAGAAGCATTGGGCATTCATCAAGCGCTGGCGGGCGCCGCAGACAGCTACGCCCGTGCGCGTTTGGCCGGCCATGCGGTTATTGCGCTGCTGGTGGGCAAGGCCATGTCCGGCGCGTTTCTGGCCCATGGTTATCAGGCCAATCGCCTGATAGCCCTGCGCGATCCCGGCGTCATGGTACATGCCATGGGCAAAGCGTCTGCGGCCCGAGTGACCCTGCGTACCGTCGAAGAATTGGAAAAACTCGCTGCTAGCGTGCCGCCAATGGCGTATGACATCGACAGCTACGCGACCCTCGGTTTGCTTTGGAAAACTCTCTCAGTCAGTCAGATCGAAGAGCCCACTGCGCAAGATATTGAGCAGGTTCAAGCCGGCCTGATCGCGGCGGTGAACGACGTTCGGGCAACGGGCACCGACTTGAGCAGTCGCCTTGGCGCAGAAAACCGCGCGGCATCTTCCAAAGTGCGTGAACTGCTGCGGGCGCAGTGGTAATGAGTCGCTTCGGTGCAGTGCAGGCCCATGATTTGCTCTGGGGTTTGCCCGCGCACATGCTGTCGGCCGATGCGCCACAGTGGGTTCATGACGCCATAAGCCTCGGTCAGCCGGTAGTGGTGCGTCGCGCGTTGGTTGCGGCGGATCAAGTCGCTGTGGGTGTACGCGGGCAACAGCGCCAACAACGCTACGCCACGCTGATGAACCGTGCTGACATTCAGCGTCAGGTTGCGCCGGAACAACTGATTGCTGCCAAATTTACCAACGGCGATCAGTGGCCTGCGATGAAAGGGTTAAAGCAGATCCAGCCAGTGATGGCCGACCTAGGAATGGTCTGGGGCGTCAGCGGCAGCGCTGGTTTTGAACTGGCTAGCGGTTTTACCGCGCTGCATGCTGATAGCGATCTGGATTTGATCGTGCGCACGCCCGAGCTGTTCAGTCGCGCTCATGCGGCGCAACTGCTCGCTCAACTGGAATACGCTGTTTGCCGGATTGATGTGCAACTGCAAACGCCCAACGGCGGCGTGGCGTTGCGCGAGTGGGCCGGAACTGCGCGCCAGGTGCTGCTGAAAACCGATCACGGCGCGTGCTTGATCGAGAATCCCTGGCTGTCGATCGAGCAAGTGGCATGAGCAGCTTTATGGTGTTTCCCGGCCAAGGTGCTCAATACCCACAAATGCTCCATCAATTGCCCAATGAAACACTCATTCGCGAGTGCTTACTCCAAGCGAGCGATGAGTTAGGCGAAGACGTAGTCGCCTTGGATTCTGCTGACGCATTGACCAGTACCCGCTCCGTGCAGCTGTGTTTATTGATTGCGGGTGTGGCTTGTGCTCGGTTGCTGATCGAACGTAGCGAAGCGCCCACCTATGTGGCAGGGCTGTCCATTGGTGCGTACCCCGCAGCAGTGATTGCCGGGTCGCTGGGGTTTGGCGATGCCTTACGCTTGGTCGCCTTGCGCGGTGAGCTGATGCAAAACGCATACCCCAGCGGTTTTGGCATGACCGCAATCCTGGGCCTTGATCAAACCACGGTTGAGGCCCTGATCGCCGAAGTCCACAGCGCCGAAACACCGTTGTACTTGGCCAACATCAACGCTGAAACGCAACTGGTGGTGGCGGGGAGCGATGCGGCGATGGCCCTAATCGCCGATTTGGCAAAAGCCAAGGGCGCAGCCGCTGCAAAACGTTTGGCGGTCAGCGTGCCGTCCCACTGTGCGTTGCTCGATCAACCGGCGTTGGCCTTGGCAAGCGCGTTTGCCAAGGTCTCGATGCAAGCACCTGCCGTGCGCTACCTCAGTGGCAGCACCGCGCGACTGGTCGGGACGGCCGATAAATTACGCGATGACCTGACCTACAACATGTGTCGGGTGATCGACTGGCGCAGCACGGTACACACCGCCTATGAGCGTGGCGTGCGTCTGCAAATCGAATTGCCGCCCGGCACTGTGCTGACGGGGCTGGGCCGAAAAGTGTTTGAACCAGGAGCGGCGGTCGCCTTTCAAGGGGCCCGCATGGATACGTTAAGCGCGTTACTGCAAGAGGAGGGATGCCGTAACCCATAGATCGAACAGCTGCTGCGAAGGATAAAAACAACAACTTCAGCAACGCAATATGAGGATAAAAATAATGATTATTTACGGTGTGGCCTTGCTGGCCATCTGCACCCTGGCAGGGGTCATTCTCGGCGATATGCTGGGTGTGTTGCTGGGCGTCAAATCCAATGTCGGCGGTGTCGGCATCGCCATGATCCTGTTGATCTGCGCCCGGCTGTGGATGCAGAAACGCGGCGGCGGCGGCATGACCAAAGAATGCGAGATGGGCGTGGGTTTTTGGGGCGCCATGTACATCCCCGTCGTGGTCGCTATGGCCGCTCAACAAAACGTAGTCGCTGCCTTGCACGGCGGTCCGGTTGCCATTTTGGCCGCCGTCGCCTCGGTGCTGGTATGTGGTTGCGTCATTGCCTTCATCAGCCGAATCAACAAAGGCGAACCGCTGCCGGCTGAAGAACCGTTGGAAACCTTACCGGCTTCGCCTGTTGTAACCACCGCAGGGGGACGTTGATATGTGGCCACTACTGGAAAAAGACCTCGGGCACTACGGGCTGATTACGGCTTTTGCGTTTGTCGGCATCGTCATGTGGATGTCCGTCGTTATCTCGAAACGTCTGACGTTTGGCCGCATACATGGCTCGGCGATTGCGATTGTGATCGGGCTAATCCTGGCGTGGATCGGCGGGACCATGACCGGAGGCGAAAAAGGCTTGGCGGATATCAGCCTGTTTTCCGGCATTGGCTTGATGGGCGGCGCCATGTTGCGTGATTTCGCCATTGTTGCCACTGCGTTCGAAGTGCAAGCCAGCGAAGCGCGCAAAGCTGGAATGATCGGCGTCATCGCCCTGCTGCTCGGCACCACACTGCCCTTTATCGTCGGTGCGAGCATCGCCTGGATGTTCGGTTACCGTGATGCGATCAGCATGACCACCATCGGTGCGGGTGCTGTGACCTACATCGTCGGCCCCGTCACTGGCGCTGCCATCGGCGCAAGCTCCGCTGTAATGGCGTTGTCCATTGCCACCGGGTTGATCAAAGCAATTCTGGTGATGGTTGCGACCCCGATGGCGGCACGCTGGATGGGTCTCGACAACCCTCGCTCGGCGATGGTCTTCGGTGGCCTGGCCGGTACCGTCAGCGGCGTCACCGCCGGGCTCGCCGCCACCGACCGCCGTCTGGTGCCCTACGGCGCACTCACCGCGACCTTCCACACCGGCTTGGGCTGCCTGCTAGGGCCTTCGGTGTTGTACTTCATCGTGCGCGGGATTATGGGCTAAGCAAAAGGGCTTCTCGCGCCAACACGTTGGCTCCTACAGAGCCAATGTGTTGGCGAGGCGGTTTAAAGCTGCATCAACCCTGGGAATGCCGATTCGCATACATCCGGCACTCAGCCACCAAGGCCAATAAATTTGGGTCGCGCTCTTTGGCTTTCAGGAACACCACGCCAATGTGTTGTTGCATGCGATAGCGTTTCTGGAGCGGGATTAAGCGCACCCGATTTTCGTACACCGCCGCGACCCGTCCTGGCAGCAACGCATAGCCGACTCCGGAGCTGACCATGCTCAGCAAGGTGAATATGTCGTTGACCTGCATCGCTACTTTTGGCTCAAAGCCCGCTTGTTGAAACACCCGAACCCCGTCCTGGTGGGTGGCGAAGCCTTGGGTCAGGGTCAGGAAGGTGGCTTCGCGCAGGTCGCTAAGGTCGACTTCGCTTTGGTGCGAGAACGGTGAGTCTGCGGGAGCCGCGAGGAAGATGTCGTCGGAGAACAGCGGCAGTTGCTCGCAGTCCGGATCACTGACGCTTTCGTTGAGCGACACCAGAATCGCGTCCACTTCCATGTTTTTCAGCTTGTAGAACAGGTCGATGTTCGAGCCGAGAATCAAGTCGATGTTCAGCTCGCTACGGCGTATTTTCAAGCCCATGATCAGTTGCGGAACGGTTTTGACGGTGAGGGAATACAGTGCCCCAAGCTTAAAACGTGCTGCTGAAAATCCAGCAGCCTGACGCGTCACTTCAACGGTTTTGACCACGTCCTGGATCAACTTTTGCGCACGCTCTTCCAGCACGTACGCGCTTTCCAACGGCGTCAGGTTACGACCTTCGTGCTTGAACAGCGGGCAGCGCAAGGCGCTTTCCAGCGAATGAATGGCCCGGTGTACGCTGACGTTGCTGGTCTGCAACTCAACAGCCGCCCGCGCCAAGTTGCCGGTACGCATGAAGGCCAGGAAGATCTCCAGCTTCTTCAAGGTCAGTTCTTCGTCGATCAACATAACGGGCACTCTTATTCGAATGGCGCAATTGTGCCCGAGTCGTTGGCCGATGGCTGTAGGTCAAAAGCAGTCGGTGGACAACAAGCCACCGATCACACCCAGGCCAGTGCCGATTCAGATCAGCGACATCTCTGTGGGCGTGGAAAAACGGTGATAGCGGCACTCGGAGCAATAAGCTGGTGCTGGTCCCAGCCATTTCCAACGGTTGACCATCACAAACTATTTCGCTGGGTGGCCAGGGATTGCACTTTCGGCGCTTAACCCTGAGCCTTGCGCGCTGGGTTGTCGGTTTTTGAGGTTCGAGTATGTATCACGGAGAACGTTTCAACGCCTGGACTCACCTGGTGGGTGCGGTCCTGGCTTTCGTTGGTGTGGTCTGGATGTTGGTGTTGGCCAGTATCGACGGCGATATCTGGAAGATTGTCAGTATGGCCATTTACGGCGTGACGTTGCTGCTGCTGTACAGCGTATCGACCGTGTATCACAGCGTCCGCGGCCGGGCGAAGGTGATCATGCAAAAGGTTGATCACCTGTCGATCTACTTGTTGATTGCGGGCAGTTACACGCCGTTTTGCCTCGTCACGCTACGCGGCCCGTGGGGCTGGACGTTGTTTGGAATCGTATGGGGCTTGGCGGTGATTGGCATGCTGCAGGAAATCAAACCCCGCTCCGAAGCGCGAGTTATGTCTATCGTGATTTACGCCGTGATGGGGTGGATTGTGTTGGTGGCGGTCAAACCGTTGATGGCGGCATTGGGAGCGACGGGATTCGCCTGGCTGGCGGCGGGGGGGATTTTGTACACCATCGGCATTATCTTTTTCGCCTTCGACACGCGCTTTCGGCATTGGCACGGCATCTGGCACTTGTTCGTGATGGCCGGCAGTTTGTTGCATTTTGTGGCGATACTTTTTTACGTGCTGTGATCTGAAACCGGATTAGTTTCTTCGCAGGCAAGGCTGTTCCACAGTTGATCGCGTATACCGTGAAAGCAGGCTTGCCCGCGAAGGCGGTTTAGAAATCACCCCACAGCTGTTGCGCAACACTCAGCGCCACGACCGGTGCGGTTTCGGTTCTTAGGATGCGGGGGCCGAGGCGGGCGGCGTGAAAGCCGGCGGATTTCGCTTGGTCGACTTCAGCGTCGTTCAGCCCGCCTTCGGGGCCAATCAAAAAGGCCAGGGTGAAGGGTTTGTCGTGGCGGGTCAGCGGCTCGGCGACGGGGTGCAGCACCAGTTTCAAGTCCGCATCGGTCTGCTTCAGCCAGTCAGCCAATGCCAGTGGCGGATGAATCACCGGTATCACGGACCGGCCGCATTGCTCGCAGGCACTGATCGCTATTTGTTTCCAATGCAGTTGACGCTTCTCGGCGCGCTCGTCCTTAAGGCGGACTTCACAGCGCTCGCTGATGATCGGCGTAATTTCGCGGACCCCCAGTTCGGTGGCTTTCTGAATCGCCCAGTCCATACGCTCGCCCCGAGACAAGCCTTGGCCGAGATGGATTTTCAGCGCCGACTCGGTTTGTCCGGCGAACTGCTCATCGAGTTTGACCCGTACGTGTTTTTTGCCCACTTCGAATAACGAGCCGCGAAATTCGCTGCCCGATCCGTCGAACAATTGCAGGGCGTCACCTTCGGTCATGCGCAACACGCGACCAATGTAATGCGCCTGGGCTTCGGGCAGCTCGTGTTCGCCGAGGCTCAGGGGCGTCTCGATAAAAAAGCGGGACAGTCTCATGGTGGGTCTCTGACATTCAGTAGAAGTGGCGGCGTTCGACGTAACGGGTATTTAGCCCGGATCACGAAAATTCGGGTGGAAATTTTCATGCACGGCGACGCTCACGCTCGTTCGGGTGGCGATGTCGATGCCTTCGGTGGCGACTTGGGCAAGGAAGTCGATCTCCTCAGGGGTAATCACGTAGGGCGGCAGAAAATACACCACACTGCCTAGCGGACGGAGCAGGGCGCCACGCTCCAGCGCATGCTGAAACACCTTCAGACCGCGCCTTTCTTGCCACGGGTACGCAGTTTTGGTGACTTTGTCCTGGACCATCTCGATGGCCAGGGCCATACCGGTCTGACGCACCTCCGACACATTCGGATGATCAACCAGATGCGCGGTCGCCGTCGCCATGCGTGTTGCCAACGCTTTGTTGTTTTCGATGACGTTGTCTTCTTCGAAAATATCCAGCGTCGCTAAAGCCGCTGCACACGCGAGGGGGTTGCCGGTATAGCTGTGGGAATGCAGGAAGGCGCGTAGGGATGAGTAGTCATCGTAGAACGCGTTGTAAACATCATCGGTGGTGATACACGCGGCCAGCGGCAAATAACCACCGGTCAACGCTTTGGACAAACACAGAAAGTCAGGGGTAATCCCGGCTTGTTCACAGGCGAACATGGTGCCGGTCCGGCCGAAACCCACTGCGATTTCATCGTGAATCAAATGCACACCGTAACGATCGCAGGCTTGGCGCAGCAGCTTAAGGTAAATCGGGTCATACATACGCATGCCGCCAGCGCCTTGAATCAGCGGCTCGACGATGACTGCCGCGACGGTGTCATGGTGCTCGGCCAGCGTCTGCTCCATGGCAACAAACATGTTGCGCGAGTGTTCTTCCCAGCTCATGCCCGCTGGCCGGTGGTAGCAATCCGGACTAGGTACTTTAATGGTGTCCAACAATAGCGCTTTGTAGGTTTCGGTAAATAACGGCACGTCGCCCACCGACATCGCGGCCATGGTTTCGCCGTGGTAGCTGTTGGTCAGGGTGACGAAGCGCTTTTTATTTGGCTGACCACGATTGAGCCAGTAGTGGAAACTCATTTTCAGCGCGACTTCAATGCACGACGAACCGTTATCGGCGTAGAAACAGCGGGTCAGGCCCTCGGGGGTCATCTTGATCAGGCGTTCCGACAGTTCGATCACCGGCTGATGACTGAAACCGGCAAGAATGACGTGCTCCAACTGATCAACTTGATCCTTGATCCGTTGGTTGATGCGCGGGTTGGAGTGGCCGAATACGTTGACCCACCAAGAGCTAACCGCATCGAGGTAACGTTTGCCTTCGAAATCTTCGAGCCATACGCCCTTGCCGCTTTTGATCGGGACCAAAGGCAGGCTTTCGTGGTCTTTCATTTGAGTGCATGGATGCCAGAGCACTGCGAGGTCGCGTTGCATCCATTGATTATTCAAGCCCATGGGTAATCTCCTGGTAACGGCTCGCTTGACGCGAGGGCAAAACAATCGCGCAAGCCTATGCAATGCATGGCTGCGTAACAACCTCTTGTCACGAACAATGATCGAGCGATGCCGTTCATCGGAGCGTAAAGTCCTACTGTCACAGCGCAGTCTTGTCGGTTGGGCATTATCGGGATGCTGGCGGTAAGCTTATGCGAGCATTGATGATCGTGTTTCTCGATATTTCACAGCTAAATTTTGCGCTTTCATTCGATAGATAAAAAGTTAGTCTTGAACCCATTCTTACAAGGTAATCGGCAATGCAGCTACGCAACTCCCGCTCTCGTTACGGTCTGGTCAGCATGCTGCTGCATTGGAGCGTTGCAACCGTCGTGTTTGGTATGTTCGCGCTCGGGATTTGGATGGTCGATCTCGATTACTACGACACTTGGCGTAAAGCTGCACCAGACCTGCATAGAAGCATCGGCTTGACGTTGTTCGCCGTGATGGTAATCCGCGTGATATGGCGCTGGATCAGCCCGCCGCCGTCGGCGCCTTCAACTCATGGCAAGTGGACTCGCCTAGGTGCCAAGTTCGGTCATTTGCTTTTGTATGTTGGTCTGTTTGCCACGATGTTCGCCGGTTACCTCATCTCCACCGCCGACGGTGTGGGGATTTCGGTCTTCGGTCTTTTCGAAGTGCCGTCGTTGATTGACAGCATTCCTGATCAAGCGGATACCGCTGGCACCGTTCACTTGTATTTGGCCTGGACTCTGGTGATTTTCGCAGTCCTTCACGGTCTTGCAGCGTTGAAGCACCACTTTATAGATCGCGATGCGACCCTGACGCGCATGTTGGGTCGCGACTAATGTTCAAACCAAAAGGGAATTACAGCATGTTCAAGAAGACTCTCGCCGCTCTGGCCCTCGGTACCGCTCTGTTGTCGGCCGGTCAGGCGATGGCCGCTGATTACAAAGTTGACAAGGAAGGCCAACACGCCTTCATTAACTTCAAGATCAGCCACCTGGGTTTCAGCTTTATCTACGGTACGTTCAAGGACTGGGACGGTACGTTCAGCTTTGATGCAACCAAGCCCGAAGAAAGCAAGATCAGCATCAGCCTGAAAACCGCCAGCGTTTTCACTAACCAGGCTGAACGTGACAAGCACATCAGCAGTGCCGATTTCCTGGATGTCGCTAAATACCCAGAAGCCAAGTTCGTATCGACCTCGGTCAAAACCACCGGTAAAGATGCGGATGGTAAGGTCACTGCTGACGTAACGGGCGACCTTACTCTGCACGGCGTTACCAAGCCCGTTGTAGTCAAGGCGACCTTCCTGGGTGAAGGCAAGGATCCATGGGGCGGCTACCGTGCTGGCTTCGCAGGCACCACTACGATCAACCGTTCTGATTTCGGTAAGATGATGAACTTGGGTCCAGCGTCCGATTCGATGGAGCTGATCATCTCGTTCGAAGGCATCCAAGCCAAATAAGGTTGGTGCTGAATTAAACTCAAACGCTGACCTTAGGGTCGGCGTTTTGGTTTAGGCCACGGTATTAGATGATCTTTAGGGGCCAACTTGTTGGTGAGGCTATTGGCCGGTTTAACCCTCAAGGCCTATCACCAGTTAGTCAGAATGGTTCTCGCCGAGCAAAAAAAACGCCCCAACCGGGGCGTTTTTTTATTTAGCTAACTCAGCCTTCGCGATTACGCGTCAGCAGCGCTGGCTTCTCGCCGCGTGGGCGGGCTGGCAATTGGTCCAGTTGTTCGGCCGACGGGAAACGGTCGGTCTTGGATTCTTTATGCACGATAGTCGGCGCGGGCTGGCCGTCGCGAGGGCCACGAACTGCGGGTTCCTGGCGAGCAGCTGGTTGGTCATCGCGAGCTGGACGGCGATTGCGTGGCTGCTCTTCACGACGGGCCTGACCGTCACGGGGAGCGCCATTGCGGGGACCACCACCGGTGCGTTTGGCCGCAGGTGTACCGGTCGTTGTGCCAGCGCCGGTGCGTGGGCCAGTTGGACGAGCCTGACTTGGCGCACGAGCAGCGGGTGCTGCACCGCCCGCAGTGGCTGCCGGAGCAGGTGCGCCTGGACGACGGCCACGGCCTTGGCCTTTATTCGGGTACGGGCTGACGTAATCAGCGCGGTTACCGAAGTTATCCACTTCGTCATCCAGAAACTCGTCTGGAGCACGGTCGGAGCGTGGAGTCGCCGGACGCTGTTCGCGTGCCGGGGTGCCTTCGCGAGGCTTTTGTGCCGGGCGCTCAGGACGTGCTGCTGCAGCGGCCGGTTTTTCCTGACCCCGGTCTTTGCCTTTGTCCTTGCGTCCGCTGCCGCCGCCGCCACCGGCAGGGCCGTCACCGCGTGGGCCGCGAGGCGCACGCGGGTTGGTGCGCACGTCTGGACGCTCGCGCACTTCTGGTTTCTCGGCTTCAACGGCCGTGATATCAAAGCCCATCAGATCGCCGTCGGCAATCTTCTGTTTGGTCATGCGCTCAATGCTTTTGAGCAGTTTTTCTTCGTCCGGGGCAACCAGTGAAATCGCTTCACCGCTGCGGCCTGCTCGGCCAGTGCGGCCAATACGGTGGACGTAATCTTCGTCGACGTTAGGCAATTCGAAGTTGACGACATGGGGCAACTGGTCGATATCCAGACCGCGAGCCGCGATGTCGGTGGCGACCATGATCCGCACTGCACCGGCTTTAAAGTCAGCCAAGGCTTTGGTGCGGGCGTTCTGGCTCTTGTTACCGTGGATGGCCACAGCCGAGAGGCCATGCTTGTCCAGGTATTCGGCCAAACGGTTGGCACCGTGCTTGGTCCGGGTGAACACCAGAACCTGTTCCCAGGCGCCAGCGGTAATCAAGTGCGACAACAGCGAACGCTTGTGGCTCGATGACAAATGGAAAACGCGCTGTTCGATACGCTCGACCGTGGTGTTCGGTGGCGTGACTTCGATGCGTTCCGGGTTGTGCAGCAGCTTACCGGCCAAGGCGGTGATGTCGTTGGAAAAAGTCGCCGAGAACAGCAGGTTCTGACGTTTGGACGGCAGACGGGCCAGAACCTTCTTCACGTCATGGACGAAGCCCATGTCGAGCATCCGGTCTGCTTCGTCGAGCACTAGAATTTCAACGTGGGACAGATCGACACTGCCTTGACCTGCTAGATCGAGCAGGCGGCCGGGGCAAGCCACCAACACGTCGACGCCGCGGGCCATGGCCTGGACCTGTGGATTGGTGCCCACGCCGCCGAAGATGACGGCACTGACAAATTTCAGATTCTTGGCATAGACCTTGAAGCTGTCATGCACCTGCGCCGCGAGTTCGCGGGTTGGGGTCAGGACCAACACGCGAGGTTGACGCGGGCCGTGACGCTGGGATTTGTCCGGATGACCGTTGGGGAACAGCCGTTCCAGGATCGGAAGAGCGAAACCGCCGGTTTTACCAGTACCTGTCTGGGCTGCAACCATAAGGTCGCGACCTTGCAACACGGCGGGAATTGCCCGCTGTTGCACTGGAGTAGGCTGGGTATAGCCAGCAGCCTCGATGGCGCTGACTAAAGCCTCGGAGAGACCGAGGGAAGCAAAGGACATGAGTAATCCTGTTTTAGTTAGGGCGGTGCCCATAAGAATGGTCTTGCCTGGCGCGATGGGCGTTTAGATGACGCAATCTCGTCCGGTCCTGCTGGGCCTTTCAGGCATTTCGGCACGTTATCGCGGAAAAGAAAGGCGCGACGCACGTGTCCGATAGGTCTATTGCAAGGCGAAGCGTCCGGGCGTAAGCCTGGCGGGAAGGCCCGAGTATAACAGAGCATTCACCGTGCGCCGCTTTCCTGCTGCTCAACGGTTTTATCAGGAGGTAGCGCAGAGGGCTTGGATAGTTCCGGCACTGGAGAAACGGCCGGTATGGCTTCGCCAGCGTAGCGCGAAGTCAGTGCGGCATAGGCGGGCTCGCGCTTGAAACGTTTGAGTTCGGCGCCGAACCGTTGCACCAGCAAGTCCATGCCTGCATTTTTTCGCAGGGCAAGGTACTGAGCCTCACGGCTGATGACGGTCGGGGACTGCGTGATTTGGTCGCGAGCCTTCATTTGATCAAGCACATGCTGACCGACGCGTCGGTCAGTGATCACCATATCGACTCTACCTAACAGCAGCTTGCCAAAGTTGGCTTCATGGCTCGCGGCTGGCTCGCGGATGAACAGCGTCGAGGCATCGAATTCGTTGCTGTAGAGATACCCAGGCGATACCCCAATGGCCAAGCCCGTTAGATCATCAAGGGTCAGGAAAAGGTGAGGGTGGGCGTTGGCGTAAAACAACACCCACTCGACGTAAGACAGCGGTTCGCTGGGATATAGCAGCAAATCGTCGCGCTCAACCCGCTGAAAAATATCCAGCGCGCCATCGGCCTGACCTTGTTTGAGCATCGACAGGCAGCGCTTCCAGGGCAAAAACTCCCATTTCACATCGATGCCCAGCCGCTCAAAAACGATCATGGTGGTGTCGTAATCCAAGCCCCGTGGCTCACCGTCTTCGACGTAGACATACGGCGCCCAGGGTTCGGTGACGATATGCAGGGTTTCGCCCAATGCATTGAAGCTTAGGCAGATAAGAAAAAGGGCGGCAAATAAGCGGGCGTTAGCAAGCATGAGCGCAGATTACGACGCGCGCTGCTTAAAAAGAAGTACGGCTTCGGGAGATGATAACGGGAAGATCATTTGTCTACGGGGCCGTGTTTAAGCAGATGCAGGTAAATTACATCGCGTTGTTTACCGAGAATCTGCCGAACACCCCAATGATTCAACCAGTTGTTAAGCTGCTCCGGCTCCAAGGTATGTTTTAACCGCTCCTCGGCATTCTGTCGGGCTTTTTCCCACCATACCGGCGAGCACGCGCGGTCGAACTCATTACTGTGCCAAGAACAGCCGTATAGAATTTCACGCAGAAACTGCCGTTGTGTGGCGGGTACGCCCACGGTTATGGCTTTGTACATCAGGCGTTTCCACGTGGCCGGACGAGGCAGCAAAGTGTTTACGCGACGTGTGTCATCCAGCGCCGCCTGACTAAGCGGTGCATCGCCATGCTTGGCGAGCCAGGCACGAATCTTGGCGCGAAACAGCTGTTTGCGGCTCCAATAGTGATGGATCAGGTCGGTACATTCCTTGACCTCCATGGTGCGATACGCCGCTACGCTCAGGCAGAACTCTTCGAGGGTGTAGGAGGTGGTCACTTCCGGGTAAAACTCATCCATTAAGCCAATCGATTGATCCAGCACACCAGCGTCTTCACGCATCAGGCCAATGACCCCCGAATTAAGCAGCGGCATCTGGTCGTCGGTCAGCCCGCGTGCGCCTAAACGTTCAGCGAGCACTGCATACAGCGGGACTTCTTTATAAACCCCATAACGCGGGCCGAACGCATTGCACAGTAGCGTGCCGGGCTTTACCCGATCAAACAGCTTTAACGGCGAGCAATGGAAAAAGGTGTCGGTGTCGATCAGCAGCGCGCGTTCCGATTCTGTCAGCACAGTGCGTAGCGCTACGTGTTTGGTCCGGAAGTGGTAGCCATGGGGAGCGCTCCAAGCGGCGCGAGTCTCTTTGTCCAGCGGGCGAACGCGCACGGGTAAATCGGCGTAAGGCGCAGGATTGTCGCTGAAAACCTGGATGTCCAAAGGCTGATCAGGCGTTTCGCGCATGCCGGCAAGGGCACTGGCGATACTGAATACCGCTTCCTGATGGTACGTGTCCGCACCAAAAACCAGGTAGACCAGCTGCGGCGCTTGCGGAGTTGCGTTGGCAGATGTCACAGATAAGTCCGTATTCAAAGTGCCAGCAAGGTCCCGCCGACGCGAAAGCTTGCTGATTCAAGAGGCTCGAATGGTACACAAGCGCGCTTGTCACGTTGGATTTGTTTTCAGCGCGGCAGTTTCAAGTTGTTCCAGATGGCCAGGCTAGGTTCAGCTTGATTCAGCGTGTAGAAATGCAGGCCCGGTGCGCCGCCTTCCAACAGACGATCACACATCTGTGTAATAACCTGTTCGCCGAACGCCTGGATGCTCTGGACGTCGTCGCCATAGGCTTCCAGTTGTTTGCGAATCCAGCGTGGAATCTCTGCACCACAGGCGTCGGAAAAGCGCGCCAGCTTGCTGTAGTTGGTGATAGGCATAATGCCCGGCACCACAGGGATATTCACGCCCAACTTGCGCACGCGTTCGACGAAATAAAAATAGCTGTCGGCGTTGAAGAAGTATTGAGTGATGGCACTGTCGGCACCGGCTTGAGCCTTGCGCACGAAGTTAGCCACGTCGTCTTCGAAGTTGCGCGCTTGCGGATGCATCTCCGGGTAGGCCGCTACTTCTATGTGGAAATGGCTGCCGGTTTCTTCCCGGATGAACGCCACCAGATCATTGGCATGACGCAGTTCACCGCTGGCCATGCCCATGCCAGAAGGCAGGTCACCGCGCAGGGCGACAATGCGTTTGATGCCCGCTTGTTGGTATTGGGTCAGCAGGGCGCGCAAGTCGGCCTTGCTGTCGCCGACGCATGACAAATGTGGCGCGGCCGGAATTTTTACTTCGCTTTCCAGCTGTAACACGGTGTTGATCGTGCGGTCGCGGGTCGAGCCGCCTGCGCCGTAGGTGCAGGAAAAAAAATCGGGGTTGTACGTGGCCAATTGGCGAGCGGTGGTGAGCAGTTTTTCATGCCCGGCATCGGTCTTGGTCGGAAAAAATTCGAAGCTGAAGCGACGGTCTTGGGACATGGACGCCGATCTCATTGTAGGAGCGGGCTTGCCCGCGATAAGGTCGGAACGACCTTCAAAAAATGTGAATGACCGCTATTGCGACCGCTTCACGCTCGTTCGCGGACAAGTCCGCTCCCACAGGAGAGCGGACAGTCCGAGATCAATTGCGAGCGCGCAAGCGCCCATCAATCAATAACGATAAGCGTGCGGCTTGAACGGGCCTTCGACAGCCACGCCGATGTAGTCGGCCTGGGTCTTGGTCAGTTGAGTGACCACGCCACCGAAACCACGAACCATTTCCAGCGCGACTTCTTCGTCAAGCTTCTTCGGCAGCACTTCGACGGTCAGGCGCTCGGCTTTTTGGGCCGGTGCCAGGTCGGCGTATTTCTGATCGAACAAGAAGATCTGAGCCAGCACCTGGTTGGCGAACGAACCGTCCATGATGCGGCTCGGGTGACCTGTGGCATTGCCCAGGTTTACCAAACGACCTTCGGCCAGCAGGATCAGGTAGTCATCGTTGTGCGGATCGAAAGTGCCCGGCCCGGTACGGTGAATCTTGTGAACCTGCGGCTTCACTTCTTCCCACGCCCAGCTTTTGCGCATGAAAGCGGTGTCGATTTCGTTGTCGAAGTGACCGATGTTGCACACGACCGCGCGTTTCTTCAGGGCCTTGAGCATGTTCGAGTCGCAAACGTTGACGTTACCGGTGGTGGTCACGATCAGGTCGATCTTGCCCAACAAGGCGGTGTCGATGCTGGCGGCGGTGCCGTCGTTGATCCCGTCGATGAATGGCGAAACCAATTCAAAACCGTCCATGCACGCTTGCATGGCGCAGATTGGATCAACTTCCGTGACCTTGACGATCATCCCTTCCTGACGCAGCGACTGCGCCGAACCCTTGCCCACGTCACCGTAACCGATGACCAGCGCTTGCTTGCCGGACAGCAGGTGGTCGGTACCACGCTTGATTGCATCGTTCAGGCTATGGCGGCAGCCGTACTTGTTATCGTTTTTGCTTTTGGTCACAGAGTCGTTGACGTTGATGGCCGGGATTTTCAGCTCGCCCTTGGCCAACATGTCCAACAGGCGGTGAACGCCGGTAGTGGTTTCTTCAGTGACGCCGTGGATGCGTGCGAGCATCTGCGGGTATTTCTTGTGGATGATCTCGGTCAGGTCGCCGCCGTCGTCGAGGATCATGTTGGCGTCCCAAGGCTGGCCATCTTTGAGGATGGTTTGCTCGATGCACCACTCGTATTCAGCTTCGGTTTCGCCTTTCCAGGCATAAACCGCAACACCGGCAGCGGCAACAGCGGCAGCAGCCTGATCCTGAGTCGAGAAAATGTTGCATGACGACCAACGCACTTCGGCACCCAGGGCAACCAGGGTTTCGATCAGCACGGCAGTCTGGATAGTCATGTGGATGCAGCCGAGAATCTTCGCGCCCTTGAGCGGTTGCTCGCCGGCGTATTTACGGCGCAGACCCATCAGGGCAGGCATTTCGGATTCGGCGATGATGGTTTCGCGACGACCCCAGGCAGCCAGGGACATATCAGCGACTTTGTAGTCGGTAAAATCAGCGGGCGAAATTACAGCACTCATTGAGAGTCTCCATTCGTAAGTATGCGAATGGGCGCCGTTGTGCGTTTAGGTTTGACCGGCATGATTCGCAGAATCAGCTGATTAAACAACGCCCCATCCGAGCCTGACAGGAAGAACCTGCTGCAGCGCCCCTCGGACAGGTGGCGGGAACGGTATCAAGCGAAGATGACCGTTTTGAAGCGGTGGCGATTATCTTTTTTTGAGCGGTAAGTTGCAAGCCTCAAGCTACAAGCGGCAAGCTGAGCGCTATTTCTTGCAGCTCGCAGCTTGCCGCTCAAACTGTCTTTCTAGGAGTGATTATGAATTTCCACACCCGCAAGTGGGTCAAACCCGAAGACCTCAACCCCAATGGCACGCTGTTCGGCGGCAGCCTGCTGCGCTGGATCGACGAAGAGGCGGCTATCTACGCCATTGTTCAGTTGGGTAACCAGCGCGTTGTCACCAAGTACATTTCCGAAATTAACTTCGTCAGCGCCTCGCGTCAGGGCGACATCATCGAGCTGGGCATCACTGCCACCGCTTTTGGCCGCACCTCGATTACCTTGACCTGTGAAGTGCGCAATAAAATCACGCGCAAAAGCATTCTCACCGTCGACAAGATGGTCTTCGTTAACCTGGGCGAGGACGGCCTACCGTCACCCCATGGCCGGACTGAGATCTTGTACGTGAAGGATCAATTCAAGGAAGACGCGATCAGTGGCTGATCGCTCCCGCTTTAAAACCAACGTTTTGGCGAAGGCTTCCGCGTGCCGTTACGCCCGTTGCCTCCGGGTGTTTTCGTTGGCGTAGACCTCGGCAAATATCCCGGTAATCGGGCGTCGCGGGTTGCGCTTGTGCAAGGTTTTTACTTGAGCGCTCAGCTTTAGCAGCTCGGGGCTGGGTTTGGCCCATTGGTTTTTCGGCAACGGTTCTGACCATTCGCGCATGGCCTCGGGCAACGCGTTACGGGCCATGCGTTTAACGCGGCCGTTTTCCCATTCGCATAGCCAAAACGGCAGCGTCCAGAAGGTCATGACGTGGTACAGGTACCAGAAAGTGCCGTACACCCAACCCCGCTGCTTGTCGCGGATTTGCTGATGCAACCGGGCGCGGGCATTGCGGAACGTGTGCAGGCCTTCGTGGGGTGGATCGTCCGGGCCTTGCAGGTCTAGCGGATCGGCAATTTCTTTTAGGCTATGAACTTCGTACTCCATGTAAGCGCGAATCGCCTCCCAGTTACTGATAGCAATAGGCAGCGCAGGACAGCCGAACTCCATACTGACCACACGGTCGTCATAGAAAAACCCGAAACCCATGCCGTATTGCCGTTGAACGCCATGCGGGGTAGCGCCTTGAGCTTCGATAACCCACGCGGACAAAGATTCCCACGGGACGAAGACGGGTTTTTCGTAGTCTTCGGGCATAAAGCAAACTTCGCGGCGTTGGCGGTTGAAGCGGGTGGGGATGATTTCTTCGTATTTGTTGTGGACGTAGAACCAGATGAGGAACGATATTGTTGAGCAAAATAGCGTAATTCCAATACTACTATCTAAGCTCACTCCATGAGTGCCTACGATAAGTGCCCATGCTTCCGATAGGTCATATCCAACCAGTATCCCTATTAATCCCGAAAACAGCGGAAGGCCGAAGCTTAGCATCATAAAACCATTGAACGGCGCTCCCAACGTGACCTGCCATGCAAAAACTTGAGGGCAGCCTAGTCCAAAGTCTAGATAAACATCGTTTAGTTCACCGACATAAGGGCAGTGAGTGGGCGCTTGAGTAGGCAGAGGGAGTGGCGCTAAGTAAGTAACGCGACCGCTTGGGAATGGTTCAACGTCACCAGCCTTTTTGGGGTGTTGCAAGTTCGGTTCTGGTGTTGCCGCTTTTTGATTCTTATCCATGAAGCATCTCCAGCATCAGGGGATCGATCGCCAGCCTCTCTGCTTCACGGTATGGCGGATCAAACGGTGCCACAGGAAACACCCCTTCGCCGTTCGGATCCACCGAGAGATGGTAAAGCCGGGTATGTGCGTTGCCTTCTGCATCGTAAGTCTCCACGGACACGGCCAAAATCAGGCGTGCCCTGGTAACGGTGGAGGGTCTTACGCGCTCATCCGGATAAAACAGTTTGAGAATCAGTGGCGCGGACTGCACGACTTGCAGGCTAGCAATGACCTCTTCGCTGACGATTGCCCAACGGTCTTGATCACGACCGCGTTCCCATTCAGCCGTAATCACTCGGTACGCGCCAAGACTCAACACATGAGAGGGCTTACCATGGAGCGGTGCTTGTAAGTTAGCCAGACTTAGCCCGGGCATCACTAGATGGATGCTGCCCGGCCGTGCCTGCATCAGCATGTCCTGCCAACGATCAGCGTAGTTCTTGGGGCCTACCTGAACTTGGGGTGCCTGTAACAAACCGGTCAATTTACGTTTGTAGTCGCCGAGACTTAGCGCTTCCCGCTTGTCGTCATCCAGCCCCCAAGGCGTGCTTTCTAGCCATTGATCATGGGGCGAGAGGTTGTAGCGGTTATAGAGCCAAGTTCCTCCCAGCTCAACCACGGTAAACAGCGCTCCGGCGATATTCATTCTGAAAAACACGCTAGACAGTCGAACTCCAGCAGCGGCCCAAGCTGCAGTGCGTGCGGCCGTATCGCGCGCGACTATGACCGTATAAGCGGAATATAGGATATTGCTGAAATCATATGAGTAACTCGCCAGTTGACCTCCTGCCCCCACGATCGCAAGTTCTGTACTGTTTTGAAGTCTAGCGTTACCGCTACGCACCGCTTGCTGCCAATTGTCATGGTGAGTTTTCAGGCTAGCCTTTGAAGTAAAGATACCTGTGATCGAACCTAAAACCCCCAATCCAATATGTAGTTTCCCCATTTGCACATACACACCCAAAACCGCATGTTGTTGAAACGTACTCACCAACGAAACAGCACGGGCCGTCAATGCCGTATCAGTTACTCCTCTGGCGGCTGTAAACCCCGCGGTAGCGGTAGCGGCTGCGGAAGACACGACCGATTTATAACTTTCATCATCCCAAGCATTTCTCCTAGCCTCCCCTGCCACCACCACAAAATTCACAAACTGCGCCAAAAACACCAACAATCCAGCCCCATCCCCCAATACATTCAACTTCGGCGCAGCGCTCATTCCTTTGCGCACGTTGGCCATTAATCTCCCCATTTCCTGCTGTTGCGCCGGTGGAAACAGTACGGTTACTCCGGCTCTCCCCGGTGCGGCGCCCCACAATCGCATGGACTCATCGGGCAGTTCGGCGATAGGACTGATGGCTAAGGCCAAACGCGCTTCCAGCACGTTGATTGACCCACGGACACCATGGATTTGCCGTTGAAGTTCCTGGGCCCTCGGCTCTTTGTGGTTTCTATTGCCCACGATTTGTTTTCGTTCGTTATCCAACACCTTTAATTTGTAGCGCTGGTTGAAGACCTCCTTGATGTCCCTTTGCAACGAGGCCAGCTCTTCGGGCGTGGCAACGGTAAAGGTCACGCCTTCACGACGTGCAGCTTCGACAATCCGCGGCGCCAAGGCTTTGGGCAGGTTGCGAAACAGTTGATCCAAGTCCGGTATTTTTTCGCTGTTGATCGCGCGGACGAATTCATCCTGCATACGCTCCATGCCGAGACGCAGTGCCGGGGTTATTGCATCGCGGGCACCCTCGGCAAGCACTCGGATGGACGCCGGAAGCGCATCAATGGCCGGGATTTTTCCGTGGCCGATTTGCTGGGAGACCTCCGTCCAATGCGGGATGTTGTTGATCAACCCATAACCGGCGTTGAACAAC
Source organism: Pseudomonas sp. 10S5 (assembly GCF_035019745.1). Lineage (NCBI taxonomy): Bacteria > Pseudomonadati > Pseudomonadota > Gammaproteobacteria > Pseudomonadales > Pseudomonadaceae > Pseudomonas > Pseudomonas sp. 10S5. The sequence goes on along the minus strand of NZ_JASJVL010000015.1, from coordinate 1,104 downwards.
GCAGCGTATTGAGTCGACAACTGGGTTTGTTCGCTAAATGGCAGGGTGTGCAGCAGCGGCAAACTGAATTGTGGTTTCGTTTCCAGCCAGTCGAGGATGGCTTGACTGGCAGCGTCGCTTCTACAGATGTCTTTCAAGCAGGCATATTCGGCACTGAACGCCAGTATCATTTGCTCCTGATGTTGGGCATCGAAATACCAGGCGGCGCGGTGGAAGCGGTCAGCGGTGACCAACGTTATGCGGTCGGTGGTGATTTGGTCGAGCAACGCATTCCAGCGCATCAATCGTGCACGATGCTCGGCCAGGGTCTGGTCCATGGCGGCGCGATCAATCAGTTCGTTGACGCCCCTTTGGCCCATTTTGGCGCCGCTGAGTACATCCTTGATTCGCTGAGTCTGGTCCTTGCCCAGTTGCACCAACGCTTTGAGATGGCGCTCGACGAAATCATCTGGCGCCGGCGCCATGAACTGACGGGTGTGATAACGCCAATCGACATCCTGAACGATGACCGCTTTGACAGAACCCAAAGCAAGGTTTGCAAAAAACCCTTCTTCCTTGCGGAATTTGTCCATGGCCTCCTGACGTAGCGCCAAGAGCGCTTGCGGTGGATCGTCCTTGTACGTGGAAACCGCCCTTCCGCAATTGTTTAAATGATCCAACAATGCTCGGCCAGCGTGACCGCGCTGCGGCGAGGGCAACTGGTCCAGTTCTTCCAGCATCGCTTTTAAAGCAGGATCATCGCTGGCGGCGGCAATACCGGTCAGTTTGGTTTCGTCGAGCAGGCTCAGCGCTTCGATGTAGCAGGCCAGCAGGTAGTCTCGTTCATTGGCCCCCGGTTGTGACCCGCCGTCTGCCCAAGCCTCAATCCAGCCAACCACCGTGTCTTGATAGTTGGCCAAGTCCCGCAGTACGCCCAGGTCGTCCTCGACCATCAGGCAGAGCGTGTCATTTTGATAGAGCGGCAGAACCGGCTTCAGTAACTCCCCAAGGTGCAACTCGCGGAAGTACTTGGGCTGCTCCCACAGATTGAACTGCGCCCCAAATGTTGGACACCCATCCAACTACCGGGGTGTTTTTCATGGGTAAATATTCAACGCAGTTCAA